>JANPEK010000030.1:0-29612 GCA_031422915.1 Phyllobacteriaceae bacterium
CCCAAGCCAAGTGAGGTAGCCGCCACACAGAATCTGCATGACTGACCCAATGGTTGGATGCAGCGCGAGCAGTGTCGTGAGGCCGGTGATGGCCATAAGGGCCCAAAAAGTTGTCCCAAGGCTACAGCCCAATGCGACCGCGAGCCCGTTGGCGCGGCTGGTTACTGTCGTTGAGACAATACCGACGAAGTTGGGGCCGGGACTCATGAATGCGACGAGTGAAGCGGCGAAGACGCTGAGTAGGCTTGGCCAGTATTGGTCAATTTGCATGTCGCTATCCTCCGGAACGACTCTGGCGAGCACCGACCGGTGCTCGCCTTCTTTCAATTTCTTTTATCGAACGATCACTGCAGCTCGGCAGCCTGCGTCTTCCAGTCGCCTCGGTACTTGCCGTGGCTCCACATATGAAATCCCATGAGGATCATATCGCGGTAGCCTTCGTCGCTATCGGCGATCAGTGGCGTGACCATGTGAAAAACCTCCCGATCGTCGACGACGAGCGCCTGTCCTGGCATCAACGTGACACCGTAGACGGGTGGCGCATCTTCTTCTTCATGAATCTGCGATATGCCGCCCTTGACGTTCTGGCGCGCGACGCAACCCATAACAACGAAGTCGGCGCCATCCTTGTGAAGACCTTCCGGAACAGGAACTCCGCGCGTTGCTGGCTTGGCGTGAACGCGCACCATATGCACTTTGACCAGCCATTCCTTTGGATAGGGCGCAAGCGACCAGTTCTCGTCGACCACGCCGAAGCCGTTTTCGATGTAGGGCTTCATGTCAGTGGCAATGTCCTCAAACTCACGCTCGATATGACCGGTGAGTTTATTGGTCTCACCCTGCAGAAAGAGCTGGGTCTTTAGCTTTGTAAGTACGGCAGATTTCGTGACCGGGTCGAAGGTGGCGTGATATTGTGCGAGGCGCCGCGTGCGGCCGCCTTGCGCCGCCGGATGGTGCTGATCCGGCCCCAGATCGTCGAAAAAGGGTTGGTATTGAGTGAGGCTGTCGCCCAGATTCATCGTTGCATATTTTTCTGACCGGTTCATGGGGGTCTCCTGGTGGGTTGGCGGGCGCGCGCCGCAGGGTTGAGTAAAGTGCGCGTCTGGGTAATCTCCGCGCGAAGCATGGTTTTGCGCGGACACGACTGTCGGTGACTGCCGACGTGGGGGAGGCAGTCTGTTTGGGTCGAGCGCCGTCAGGTCGATTGGCTGATCGCCTTGCCCGGTGACCATATTGGCAAGTCCCTCTCCAAGGGCAGGGGCGATCTTGAACGCGCCGCCGTGATCGCCCACGGCGACAAATAGCCCGCCGACGGCAGGGGCAGGCCCGACCAAGGGCAGCCCGTCGGGGCTGAGCGAGTAGACACCGGACCATCCGCCACGCGGTGAAACAGGCTCACCGAGCACGAAGCGCTGACGAAGGATTGCTTCGTAGAGGTCCAGGATATCGTCCGGAACGGACGACCCGCGCCGGTCCGGGTCAACTCCAGTTTGCCCGCCTCGCTCTGCGCCCACCAGCAATGACCCGCCAGGCATTGGGCGAAACCAAGCCTTGTTTGGCCCATCAATCACAACTGGTTGCCGCGAGTGATTGGAAAGGTCGCCAGGCCGAAAGACTGCGACCCGGCTCAGACGCGCTGTAAGGTCAAGATCGATGCCTGCGGTGGACAGAAGCGCCGGTGACCACGCGCCAGCGGCGATTATGACCTTGTCGGCCGGGCGGTCGCCATCCTTGGTGGTGATTCCCGTAACCCGGTCGCGTTTGACCAGAATTGCGTCGACGCGCGCGCCGAACTCGTACTCGACGCCGAGCATGCGCGATCGCTGTATATAGCCGGCCAGTATCACGTGCGCATCGCCGACCCCGGCCGTGGGGTCGAAGCGGATGACTTCAGCGTCACCGCGGCGGACGTCGGGGAAAAGCGCCAGCGCCTCCTGGCGTGTCACCGGCCGGATTGAGGAACCCCACCCGGATTGATGCGCAGCCGTCGCGCGTTCATTCGCCCCGCACTCACCCGCGCCAATCTCAAGCATGCCGACCTGTTCGAATGCGCCGGACGTTTCGAACTCTTCGTTAAAGGTCCGGAAGACGTCGAGCGAGCGCGTCGCCAGCCGGGTTTCGACTTCGGTCGCCAGCGCAGTCCGAACGATGGCTCCGCTGCGGCCGGTCGCCCCGCTTCCCGGTCCGGATCGATCCAGCACCCGAATCTTGCCAGCGCCAGTCTTGGCCAGATGGTATGCGGTGGCGACGCCAATGATGCCCGCCCCGACGATGACTATGTCTTGCCCGGCCATCAGACTAGGCGCTCAGCGGAAGGTCAGCGCGACCAAGGAGTTTGATTACCTCGTCCTCAATGTGGTCGAGGGCGAGGTCCAGATCCTGGTCGTCGATTGTAAGGGCTGGCAAAAGCTTGAGCACCCGGTTGTCCGGGCCGCACGTTTCAATCATGATACCGGCAACATACAAACTGGCCGCGATCAACCGCGCATCATCGCCCCGCGAGAATTCCAGTCCTTGAAAGAGGCCGCGTCCTTTTGGTCGGGCCAGACCAGGCTGGATCGCGTTGGCAATGCGTTTGAGGCGGCGCGAGACGACTTCGGCCTTGCGACAAACAGCGCTCGATAATGCTGTGTCCCGCCAATACGTGTTGAGGGCTTTGGTCGCGCCGACGAAGGCGAGATTGTTACCCCGGAACGTGCCGTTGTGCTCACCGGGTTTCCATACATCATGCTCCGGTCTTATCAGCACCAGGGAGAACGGCGCGCCGAAGCCTGAAAGCGATTTCGATAGTACCACGACGTCAGGCGTCACGCCTGTGCCTTCAAAGGAAAAGAACGAACCTGTTCGCCCGTTCCCGGCCTGAACATCGTCGACGATAAGCAGAGCTCCTAACTTCGCGGCCAAAGCGGCAAGTCTGCGCAACCAAACGGTGGAAGCGACGTTGAGGCCGCCTTCTCCCTGCACCAGCTCCAGAATTATGGCAGCAGGCGCCTCGACACCGCTCCCGTCGCTCCGAAGCATGGCTCTGATGACGGCCATGGTGTCGATGTCGCCAAGAAACCCATCGTAGGGCATGAACACCGCGCCGATCGAAGGGACACCGGCGGCTTTGCGTTTGGCCAGGTTGGCGGTGAGACCCAGTGAACCAAGGGTCATGCCGTGATAGGCGTTTGTGAATGCAACGACGTTGACGCGACCTGTCGCTTTGCGAGCCAGTTTGACGGCTGCTTCAATGGCATTCGTTCCCGTAGGACCGGGGAACTGCAATTTGTACGAGAGGCCTCTCGGTTGCAGGATGACCTCTTGGAAGCATTCGATGAAGTCGGCCTTCGCCTGGGTATGCAGATCGAGTGAGTGAACGATGCCGCCACCGGCCAGATAGTCCGCGACCACTTCGACAATCGCAGGATTGTTGTGGCCGTAGTTGAGAGCGCCAGCGCCAGACAGGAGATCAATATAAGTTCTACCCGTGGCGTCGGTCATGCGAGAGCCGCGCGCAGAGACGAAAACAGCAGGGAAAGACCGGCAATACGACCGCACCTGGGACTCGTGCTTGGAGAAAATGTCGATCATTGTAACCTCCTTATCCAATCGCGACTTGGTGATCGGCCGCAGGGGCTGTCTCGGCTTGACGCGCGAAACGCCGGGCTGGATGTAGCGCTTTCTGGTTTCGGGGACTCTCCAGGTTCAGCCTTGCTTCCAGGCTCTCGACAATGTGAGCAGCGCGAAGGGCGAGCAAGCTGAACGATCCCGCGTCGCCGAAGCCGTGGCTGCTTTCGCACAGACCGTTGAGGTAACAAGGGGCGACGACATCGCGATGGACCGTATAGTCGCGCCGGACTTTCAGGCATCCGCTATCGTCCCGGTTCAAAAAGCCCAGAACGTCCGCAAGAAGCGGAGGAGAAGGTTCGTAGCCTTCTCCGACGCCGATGTCCTTAAAGCCGGTCGCAAGCACCACAGCATCGACGCAAAGATCGACTTCGGCACCGTTAATCCGGTTGGTGAGCGTTAAATCAACACCACGCTGCCCGGCCTTGGCGGCGATGATGGCGGTATTGTTGTGGATCAAAAAACGCTCTCGTCCATCGAGACGTTCCTCGTAAAGTCTCACATAGAGCGAGCGCAGGACGTCGAGATCCGCAGCGCCGTAGTTTGTGCGGCGGAGCTGCCGGCGCAGATCCTCTTGGGTTGATTTTGAGGCATTGTAGTAGAAATCGGTAAACTCCGGGAAATAGATGTGGTCCGAGAACGGACTGGTATCCTTCTGGCCCATTGCGAAGGAGCGATGAATGGCGTGGATTCGAATGGAGGGAAAACGGTTCAACAGATCGAGATTGATCTCGACGGCCGATTGGCTTGCGCCGACAACGGCGATCGACTGGAGCTCGTCGCGCAAGTTTTCAACGCTGTGCAGGTAGTCGCAAAGGTGAAAAACACGCGGTCCGACTGCGCCCTTGAACGGCTCGGGTATGTTTCGGCTCCGGCCCGTTCCAACAACGAGACTTCGCGCGGAAATTGGACCGGATGGCGTGTCGACTTGCCATTGGTGCGCCCGATCATCGTAGCGTACGCTTGTCACAGGTCGTGCGAAGCCAACGTCTTCGTTAAAGAAACCGGTCGCCCAGCTAATATACCGCGCGTATTCCTTTCGAAATGGATAGGAAAGGCCAAGATTCAGGTATTCAAATATTTTGTTCTGAGACTTCAGGTAATTCACAAAGCTGAAATAGCTTTGAGGATTACGGGGTGTGACCAGATCCCGCAGAGGATTATGCTGTATGTCAGATCCATCGAGAAGCATCCCGGGATGCCAACAACCGCGCGGTGCTGCTTCCGTAAAATAAAAGCTGAGATTACTCCCGCTTTCACGAAGTGCTATGGCGAGTGCGAGGTTCGACGGGCCAAAGCCAATCCCGAGAACGTCGTACGATTGAGGCGGTGCGATATGGGCGGGCATGCTTCACTCCTATAAGAGGACTATTGTCGTGGTAAGTTCGACAAGCGTCTCGAAGATCGCATGCTGCGATCGGCGTTCACGCCGCTGGCGCGAGTGAGTGTTCAATGGCTTCGGCGAGTGGAGTGGTGAAGTCCGCAGGCCAAACAATCGGACCCGTTTGGCCTGCGGCAGCCCAGATCTTTTCAGCGATAGTCGGCGCTATTGGCGCCGTCCCGACGGCAAGTGTACGAGCGAACATCCGTGCCCGCTCCAGTGTCGCACCTGCTTTGAGCAACTGGATTCCCAACTTGAGGCCATGGGAGATTGTCTGAGCCGCGATTCGTGCGCTTGGCGAAGTGAATCCATAGGCTGCCTCGAATCGGCGAAGCAGCGCGCGCTCGACCGGCGAAATCCCTTCCTCCCCGGAACCGGAATGTGCAACCGCCATTGCCGATAGAAATGCATCCAGCGGCTCGCGCAGATTGGCTGACACGATGACTTGCAGGTCCGCCCGCGTAAAGTTGGATTGGCTGTATTCCGGGTTGATCCACGAGAGGTAAAAGCGCACATCGTCACGATCTACTTCGGCAAGCAGATCCCGTCCCCAGATCAGATGGCCCTGACTTGTCGAGAACTTGTAATTTTCCAATTGAAGGAATTCATTCGTAATGAACGCGTCCGGGACCAAGGCTTCGACGCGATGATGGCGAGCCGCCAGGGCCAACCCAAGATGAGCGACGATGTAGAAGAAGGAATTGTCAAAACCCAGGAACTGACAATAGGTTGCCTCGTTTTCGTTCGAACCTGGAACGCCGATCCTGTTGGCGCCTTTGAGACAGCTGGCTTTGTTCAGCCAATGGTAGTGGCCGGGCACCATTTCGGCCCAGACGTTGAGCACCAAACCATCCGATTGTGCAAACGGAGCGGGAATGCCCCAATTCGATGGAAACGTGATAGGGAACATGGGAAGCTTGCGATCAAACATTTCGGCGACCAGGCGTTTTGGCCCCGGTCGCAGTTCCGGGATGGCGGTCGACAGATGGTGCCACATCGGCTCCCGCCACTCCTCAAGATCAAAGACATATTCCACGAATTCCCGATCAATCACTGGATCGCCCGGCGCACCGCCGGTCGGATAGAAACCTATGAGGTCGCTGGTTTGGTTGGCATGACCGCAACCCTCGCAAATGTTGGCTTTGGTCGGCGCCAAGCACGTTGGGCAACTTCCGCTGGCGTAGGCCTCGAACATGAAGCGTCCGCGCATGGGATCGAAAGGGGCGACCCGCCGACGCAAGCGAAAGACACCCGCCTCGTTGAGCCGTTGGAACCAGCCCGTTACGTATGTGGTGTATGCAGCGTCAGGCATACCCACGACGTCAAATCCAATGGCAGCTTGTGCCAGCGTCTCTTGAATTTCAGCGTGGCTTGCCGTCGCAAGTTCATGCGGGGCGCGACCCAGGCGTTCAGCTGTCGTCACAACATAGGTTTGGTTGAGATCAACACTCAGAGCCCTATCGACCACTGCGCCGCGAAGCGCGAGATAGCGCGACAAAATGTCGACCCCCAGGTAGGGACCTGACAAGTGGCCGACGTGAAGATCACCATTTGGTGTTGGTGGTGGCGCAATGATTGCGAAACGGCGGGAAGCGAGGGTTTGCATGGCGAGATCCTTGAACTAAACGTCATGATGCGCGAGATTGGGATTGCCAGCGACCATGGCTGCCATTCTGGCATCGGCATCGGGACTGCCCCAGAAGATCGACAAAAAATCCAGGCGTTCGACCGCAGATCCATTCGATAAAAAATGTCGGGCAAACCGCGGTATATAGATGACATCGCCCCTGCCGATTTCCTGCGTCTCGCCGTTGATGTGGATCAGCCCCGACCCCCAAAGGATAAAGAACGTCTCCTCCTCGTCGTGGCCATGTTCGGTCGTGGCCTCGCCAGGGCGGACCGACGCGATAGCACTTCCCCAAAGCGGTTCCGCGACCCCGGGCCAAGGATATAAACGACGCAGGTCGCATCCATACTCGAACGTAGTCCGAGCTTCGTTGGCAAAAAGTATTTGCACGACTTGGCCTTTCAAAAGCTGCTTCAATTACTTGCAGGAGACCATAGAATGACGGATTGATGTTTCGGACAATTCCGTAGTATCATTTTCTGAATTGACACATGGAGGACATATTTCGACAATATTGACATTCTATTTGGGCGTTTGAGGAGACCAAAGTATGATCAGCATCAACGTCGCAGCCAACATTGCCGCCCAAATCGGCAACCCTTGCCGATTTGTGATGCTCAGCCAACTCCTGGATGGACGTGCCCTTACCGCTTCCGAGCTTGCCCGGGCATCCGGCGTAGCCCCGCAGACGGCAAGCGAGCACTTGGCGCGACTCGTTGAGGCCGGTCTGCTGACGGTAAACAATAGGGGAAGGTTTCGATATTTCACCTTGTCGTCGGCTCATGTTGCCGAGCTGATGCAAGCCTTGTTTCAGGTTGGATTGGCGGCCGGTGCCGGTCTCCCAAAAGTCGTCCACACAGGCCCGAAAGACGCGGCCCTCAGGGAACTGCGTATCTGTTATGATCACTTGGCCGGTCGGCTCGCCGTGGCCATCACCGACGCGCTGCTGATACGAGGTTTCGTCGAATTGAGCACCGATGGCGGTCTTTTGACCGAGACGGGTCGTGTCTACTTCGAAGACCTCGGCGTGAATTTGGCTTCGCTCGTCGGGCCCACCAACAAGAGCCAGACTCTCGTATGCCGGCCCTGTCTAGATTGGAGCGAGCGCCGCCCACATTTGGCGGGGCGCTTGGGTGCCGCCTTTTGTCAACACTGCCTCGATGCAGGTTGGATAAGGCGCAAGTCTGGCACACGGGCGCTCGACATAACTCCTTCTGGGCATGCAGTTTTCGAAGGTATCGCCAAGCCTGACAGATCGGCGGCGGCAGAAACCGACGGCTTTTCGACAATTCGTGACTTAAGATCGGCAGTTCCATGCAGCGTCACAGCGGCAGAATGATTCCTGCGTTGGAATTCCAAGTCCACGTGTCAAGAAGAGTAGAAAAAATGGTGCCCAGAAGAGGACTCGAACCTCCACGCCGTTAAGCGCTAATACCTGAAACTAGTGCGTCTACCAATTCCGCCATCTGGGCAACGCGGCTCATTTAGGGAATGCGTGGGGGACTGTCAACGTTGATTGGTGCCTGGCTGCGCGTTTCTGGTGCCGGCGCACGACAAAACGGGCTGCATCCTTTCGGGCGCGGCCTGATTTTTTCGCAATTTGAGGGCAGCGCTCAGGAGGAATCCGGGGCGTTGAGGAGGTCGCGTGCGAGGCGGTGGCATTCGTGCAGCACGGGGTCAATGTCGTGCGCGGGCCGTTGCCGCCAACCGGGCGGCAGGCCGGGGCGCACCGGCGACATGCGCAGATTGCGCACCGGCAGCGCGCCGCGCAACATCATGCCCCGCCGCGCCGTCCAACGGGCAAGACGGCGCGCCTGTTTTGCGATGTCGGCCAACGCAAGGCGCAGGGCGCGCAGCCGCACATGCAGACTGGCGCCATCGAGCGGCTCATCGAAACGACTGTCGGCAAGAGCAGCGAAATCGCCGGGCAACACCTCTTCAAAGCCCGGTCCCATATCGCCGGAAAAAAACGAAAAATCCTTCAACGGATCAAACAGACAGAAGGCCGGCTCGCGCGGGACATCGGCGGGGGCTATTGTTCCAACCAGCCCGAAGCGCCGCTTGACGGACACGGGGGCCAGCCCGCGCGCGGCAATCAACACCAGCCGCCGCACGGCAGCCTCCGCCGGACGAAGCACAAACAGCACAGCCAGCCAAACCCGGCGCGGCAACATCATCCCCGCCCTGCCAATCCGCGCGGCGGCCACAAGCGCAAACAACGCCGAGACAATGCCCATAAGCGCCTCGCAGTTCCGTTCGATTGCCCTGTCCCAGTCCACTGTGTTTGCCCTTGCAAAAGTTGGTGTTGCGATTGGGGCATTGTAGGGCCGGGGTTTTGGAGGGTGGATAGATTTTTTGGATTTTTTTACCTGCCTCGGGGCAGGGCGCGTTTGAGTGGCCGGGATGTGGTCTCGCCAATCGCGGAAAGAAGACAATCTCGACCCTCGGCGCTGCCCCTCATCCGACCTTCGGCCACCTTCTCCCCGCAAGCGGCGGGGAGAAGGGAAATACCGCCTTTTGCGATTATCGTCCTTCTCCCCGCCGTTTGCGGGGAGAAGGTGGCGCGAAGCGACGGATGAGGGGCAGCGCCGAGGGTTGCGGGATGAGAGACAAACTGAAAGCGAGGCAAGATCAAAATTGCCATACTCGTGCAATCTGCGTTTCCACCATCATCATCAATGGACCGCCCTCGCTGGCAAATGCCGGACACATCATACCGAGGGGAGTGCCTTATTGACGAATGACGGGAGTGACCCGACTGGGTATGGATATTTGTCCACACAAGCCCTTTAAGAGAATTCGAATAGTGGCATTTTGATAAGTTCACGTTAAGATGACTGCGTTCGGGAACAGGGCACAAACGATATTGGTTGACAAAGGCAAGTATGGGACCGACTGGGAAGCCGATGACATCGCGCCTGTGTTTAATGCCTATTTCGAGATGCTTGACAACGACCTTCGTAGGATTCAAGTCAACAAGGCAGCGAAATACAGAGAATTGTCGGCGATTACCGGTCGGACAATCAAGTCTGTAGAACGGAAGTTTCGTAATATTTCCGCAGTGTTGGCTAAATTGGAAGAGCCTTGGATCAGGGGTTTATTGCCCGACAACAATTTTCAAAACGCCCTGTCTGACGCCATAGAAATCCAATTGTCGAGCAAGGCTCATCAGCCAATTCTTATTCCATCCGCTGCCTCGGGTTTACAGGAAGCACAGGCAGAATACACGCCACATCCCGGCAATGCGACCGGACTGCTTGGTGATGTTCCAGTCCCGTTGCTCACGTTGAAGTCTGAGAAGCTTCCTGACCACATGGAGCGCTTAGTGCGCAAATTTGATCCAGTCATGCGCGATTTTAGAGCTCGAGAAATTGGGGAGGCGGGTGAACGTTTGGTTTTAGAGCATGAACGCGCGAAATTGCTGTATGCGGGGCAGACGGAGCTCGCTAGAAAAGTTCTCTGGGTTTCGAAGGAGCTTGGTGACGGTGCCGGTTATGATGTGAAATCATATGACGAGAACGGCCGAGAAAAGTTCATTGAAGTGAAAACGACGGTCGGTTCACAGACGACGCCTTTTTTCATGTCACGAAACGAGAAGGACTTTGCGGATGAAGCTGATGATCGCTATCGTGTTACTCGAATTTTCGATTTCCGCCGCGAACCGCGTGCGTTTGACCTGACCAGTCCACTTAGCTCTTTTGTCCGCTTTGAACCTGAGAGCTACCGCGCCAGTTTCTCGTAAAAGATGCCAACGCACGGCGTAAGCCAGACCTGCTTTGCGGTAAAAACCTTGAATTCAGCTTCGCCAAATGTTGCCCCTGACCCACCATGGATAGCCCCGTCGAAACCGGCCTTTTTGATTACCGCGACGTACCTATGCTCATCGAATAGCGCGTAAGCGTCGAAGTACAAATCCGATAAATCAAAAGCACTAGAATGAAAATATTCGTCAAAATTTTCAAAATCTTTGCCAATGTCGTCGCACCATCTACACGTATTTGTGATGTGACCCTTCATTGCCAATGAAATTTCCATTGCAAAATTTCTACTGATATTTTTCGCAATGTCACCGAGTTCAATAAACGGATCGTCCGGACGATTCATCAATGGCTTCTTGATGGATAAATAGGCTGATGTGATGCGAGGCGAGATCGGGAAGTCATCTTGCCGATTGGGATTAAGGGCGTAGACATTTGCTGCGTTAGCGCTTCCAAATGACAACGCGCCCTGCCGAGTTTGAAATAGACCTGTCTCTCTGTTTCGACAGTTGCCATGGTCGCACTGTTGAACCGGACCATATTCGCCACGATGAACAACGAGTGGATTCCCAAATTCGTCGGTGACTTCTGAGTTCTTGAACCACAGGGGAAAATGAAGTGTCATGACCTTTGATCATTCTGAATCAAATATAAAATTTTCTAACATATATCACTTTCGCGCTACCGCTCAAATCCGATCCTCAGCTTCAACCCCGTCGCATCGGCAAACCGTTTCAGCGTGCGCGTCGAGGGCAATGACCGTCCGCTTTCGAGCCGGGCTATGGCGGCTTGGGTGGTGCCCATGGCTGCTGCGACTTGTTCTTGGGTCATGGCGGCTAGGCTTCTGGCTTGGATCAGGGCTGCGGCGAGTTTGAACTCGTCCTCCAAGGAATCATATTCGGCCCTGAATTCTGGGTCTTTGAGCCACTCTTTTGACAGGTCGCTGACTTTAAGGCTTGCGGTGCTCATGTCACATCCTTTGCGCGTCTCAGCGCCAATTTGATTTCGCGGTGCGGCGTCTTCTGGGTTTTCTTTTCGAATACACGGACGACCACAACGCGCCGGTCTGTTGCGGTCACATAGGCGGCACGCGCGATGCCGTCTTTGCCTTTCATCCGCATTTCCCAAAGCGGGCCAACCAAATGTTTGACGTATGGTTCCCTTACTTTTGGCAGGCCGAAATTCTCGATCAATTCAACAATCCGTACAAAGTTGGCCCTGATGTCTTTTGGCAGTGCCTCAAGCTCTAGCCTGACGTCATTGTTCAAAAATTCAACCGACCAGTTCATGATATATACCATTTTTGCAATACAATGCAAGCTTTGTGAAATCACTGCCGATACCGACAAATATCACTATAAGTTGCATTATGGTTGCAAGGCAATACTTGGTATAGCGGCACCGGCATTCAACGGTCGCCGCAACCTTGCTACCGCCCCGGACGTCCGGTCTTGCCCGGCCTGCGCTTTTGCCGCTTCAGATCCGCCGCGCTTTCGTAGCTGCCTGCTCCGGAGCGGTTGCGCCTTGGTTCGAGGTCGCCGGGTTTGCTCGGGGTGGCTCCGCCGAGGGGGACTTCGGTGCGGCCTACGGTCATTTCGTCGAGGGAGTTTTTGCGGAAGAGGGCGGGTGCGCCTTCGGCGCTCCCCCTCATCCGGCCCTGCGGGCCACCGCCCGGGGTCGAGCCACGGGTCTCGCCCCGTCCTTCGGACCCCCGTTGGGGAGAAGTAAAAGAGGGGTCTTTCGCCAGCGGATCATCCGCTATCGCCAATTCCATTTCGCGCAGGCGCTTGATTTCGTCTCGCAGTCTGGCGGCGGTTTCGAAATCCAGGTCGGTGGCGGCGTCGCGCATTTGTTTTTCCATCGCCGCGATGTGGGCGGCGAGGTTGTTGCCCATCATCGCGCCCTGATCGGTGCCCAAACCGGTGATGTCGGCGCGGACGTGGTCTCGCTCATAGACGCTGTCGAGAATGTCGCCGATGTTCTTCTTGATGCTCTCCGGCGTGATGTTGTTTTCGAGATTGAAGGCATGCTGCTTTTCGCGGCGGCGGTTGGTCTCGGCCATCGCCCGCTCCATCGAGCCGGTGATATTATCGGCGTAGAGGATGACCTTGCCGTCAATGTTGCGCGCCGCGCGGCCGATGGTCTGGATCAGCGAGGTTTCGGAGCGCAGGAAGCCTTCCTTGTCCGCGTCCAAAATGGCGACGAGCGCGCATTCGGGAATGTCGAGGCCCTCGCGCAAAAGGTTGATGCCGACCAGCACGTCGAACGCGCCGAGGCGCAGATCGCGCAGGATTTCGATGCGCTCCAGCGTGTCAATGTCGGAGTGCATGTAGCGCACGCGGACCGACTGCTCGTGCAGATATTCGGTGAGGTCTTCGGCCATGCGCTTGGTGAGGACGGTGACGAGCGTGCGGTAGCCTTTGGCGGTGGTCTGACGGATTTCGTCGAGCACGTCATCGACCTGGCTCTTGGCCGGGCGGACTTCGACGGGCGGATCGATCAGCCCGGTAGGGCGGATGACCTGTTCGGCGAAGACGCCGCCGGCCTGCTCCATCTCCCATTTGGCCGGAGTGGCCGAAACGGCGATGGTGAGCGGGCGCATGGCGTCCCACTCTTCAAAGCGCAGCGGGCGGTTGTCCATGCAGGAGGGCAGGCGGAAGCCGTATTCGGCGAGCGTCGCTTTGCGGCGGAAGTCGCCCCGGTACATCGCGCCGATCTGCGGGATGGTGACGTGAGATTCGTCGATGAAGACCAGCGCATTGTCGGGGATGTATTCAAACAGGGTGGGCGGCGGCTCGCCCGGCTGGCGGCCTGTCAGGTAGCGCGAATAGTTTTCGATGCCGGCGCAGGAGCCGGTGGCTTCGAGCATCTCGATGTCAAAAGTGCAGCGCTGTTCGAGACGCTGCGCTTCGAGCAGGCGGCCGGCTTTTGTCAGTTCCTCGAGCCGCTGCTTCATCTCGGATTTGATCGACTTCACCGCCTGCTGAAGCGTTGGGCGCGGGGTGACATAATGCGAGTTGGCGTAGATTTTGACCTGTTTCAGGTCGTCGGTTTTCTTGCCGTGCAGCGGGTCAAACTCGACAATGGAGTCAATCTCGTCGCCGAACATCGAGATGCGCCAGGCGCGGTCTTCGAGATGTGCGGGGAAGATTTCGATGGTGTCGCCGCGCACCCGGAACGAGCCGCGCACAAAATCCATGTCGCGGCGCTTGTATTGCTGGGCGACAAGATCGGCGAGCAGGGCGCGCTGGTCGAGCCGGTCGCCGACCTTCATCTGGAAGGTCATGGCGGTGTACGTTTCCACCGAGCCGATGCCGTAGATGCAGGAGACGGACGCTACGATGATCACATCATCGCGCTCCAGCAACGAGCGGGTGGCGGAGTGGCGCATGCGGTCGATCTGCTCGTTGATCGAGGATTCCTTCTCGATGAACGTATCGGTGCGCGGGACGTAGGCTTCCGGCTGGTAATAATCATAGTAGGAGACAAAATATTCGACCGCATTGTTGGGGAAAAGCGAACGCATCTCGCCGTAAAGCTGCGCGGCGAGCGTCTTGTTGGGCGCGAGGATGAGGGCAGGGCGCTGGGTGGCTTGGATGACCTGCGCGGCGGTGAAGGTCTTGCCCGAACCGGTGACGCCGAGCAGCACCTGCGTGCGGTCATCGTTGGCGATGCCTTCGACCAGATCCTTGATGGCGGTCGGTTGATCGCCGGAGGGCGTAAACTCCGTGACCATTTCGAACCGCAAACCGCCCTCGGATTTCTCCGGACGGACAGGGCGGTGCGGCTCCCACATCTTGCCGTTCTTGAACAGCGGATTGCCGGATTCGATCAGCGCCGACAGCGCCTCGACAGTTGCGGTGACGCCATTCGGGCCGAGTTTCTCAGCCTCTTCGAGCGAGATTTCGAGACCGGCGATAGGGTTCAGGCCGGCAGCGGCGCGGGTCTTCGGGTCGGAGGATGCGCCGATGCTGGTGCCGCGCGAGGTTTTGCCGCTTGTTGTGGCGTTGCTGGTCGCCTTCTTGATGTTCGCAGCGCGGATGGCGTCGTTTGGATCAACGGGAACGGCGGCTTGCGCCTTGCGTTCGACGGTGACGCGGTGCGTGCCGGCCTTGGAGCGGATTTCGCGCGTCTCCGCCTTGCGCGACTCTTTCGCGGCTTGCATCTCAAGCTCGCGAATCCAGTCCGAGACATTGCCCGAAAGCGGTGCGCCTTCGAATTCAGCCTGAGGCGATTCTTCAAAGCCGGTGTGTTTCTTGGGAGTGTTCGACATGACGCGAATATGGCCAATGCGTGCAGCGAATGAAAGGGGCGGAATTCAGCTTTTCAGGTCGTCCTGACAGGAGGTGTCAGGAGGTCGACGCGGGGGAGTGGTTCAATGGGCCACAGCACAGCCAACCATATGACACTAAATTGGGGTGCAGAAGGTTGGCAGCGACGTGCCGCACAAGCAAGTGCTGACAGAGATCAAAACCAGGCTGAAACGGGACAACGGCCGGGTTTTGGTCGAGGGCTCCTGATCACAGGTCGACCGCAATTTCCTGTGCATATCTTAACGTGCAGTCGCGCAATGACGGCAACCTGTTTAAGTTGGTTGCAGAAACAGCGGGATGGTCCCGCGACGGGAATGCATGGCGTTTCACTTTTCCGACTTTTGGCTTTGGTGGACCGGGGTTCTGGGCGATCTGTTCAGCAGGTTTGTGCCTCGGCACGCCCGCCGGAAAGCCGGGTTCAGACTGTTCATCTCGGCAGAGACAGCTACGCTTTATTGCGAAGAGACAGCTGGAAGTTCGACAGAATGCCAGTCGTTTCCGCTTGGCTTTCTCAGTGATCGCCTTTCTGCACTGCGGACCAGGTGTCCTGCCCAGTCAAGCATGGGCACTATCCGCCTTGAGGCGGGGCAGTTTGTCCTCCGCCAACTGTCGCCTTTGGCTTTGCCTCTCTCGCGTCTTCAGGCTGCTGCTGCGCTCGATCTGACCGAATCGACCCCTTTCAAGGCCGGTCAGATGGTGGCGCTGCCTGTAACCGGAGCAGTTAGTACGTCATCTTATGCCATAGTCAAAAACTCTATACTGGACCCTGTTCTCACGGCATTTCGTGACAACGACGCTACCGTTGCAGGCATTGAGTTTGAATCGGCGGATAAGGAACTCCGCCTTGCCCACGGCGTCCTGCATACATTCGCGAATAATCGCACGGTCTGGAAAGATCGACTGGCACTTGTGATGGTATCCGCCATGGCAATCGCAATAGGCGCGACTGTTGTTCATGCCTATCTGCGGAACGACGCTGCCATCGGTCGCCTTTTTGCTGATGTTGAGACGCTTGGAACGGGTGCAAAAGTAGCACGGAAGGCACTCGATCAGCGTGCCGCTGCACATGCCGAACTGAATACACTGCGCAGGAATATTGAAGATAGCAGACCCGTTGCCGTGGTTTGGGAGGAACTTGCAAAGGTTATTCCGGACACTGCTTACCTCACCGACTTTTCAATCAAGAGCGGGCAGGTGACGATGGCTGGCTATGCGGAAGCGGCGGCAGAGCTTGTTGTGGCACTTGAGCAATCGCAAGGATTTTCCAAAGTGGGGTTTCTCGCACCGGTCATCAAAACACCGGGCGTGGACGGAGAGCGATTTGAAATCAGCCTCGAAGTGGGTGGCTAGCCAAATGCTGCTAACCCGCCTCATAAACTCTCCTCGCCAATTGCAACACGGCATTGCCGTTGCAATGGCGATGGCTGCACTGGCCATCCCGCTGGCTTTGGCAGCGAAAGCCGCGATTGTCTTCCGGGACCAATCGCAGCAGATCATTGAATTGCGGGAGCGGGCCGGGAAACTTGCGGGCCTTGCAGCCTTGAAAGATGAAGCGCTGAAGCTTGCGCATTCAGGTTCTGGTGAAAGCAGTGCGGGTCTGTTGATTGAGGCTGATAACCTTCCCATTGCCAAAGCAAACCTTCAAAGCCGCGTCAGCGCGATTGCCTTGGCGCACGGGGTTGCCGTATCGTCATCCGGCGGCGTTCCTGATGTCGAGGAAAATGGTCTCTTGTTGATTGGCCTGCGCGCAGATGTGTCCGGCACGAACGAAGCGATCGCTGGCTTTGTATCCGATATTGAATCCACCAGTCCGCCATTGTTGGTGCGCGAATTTACGCTTCGCTCGGACGGCACACCCCTTCCTGATATGCAGCCGGTGTTGTCGGCAAGTATAAAGCTCTATGGTGCGATCCGTTTGCCAGCCCCTGAAAATCCGGCAGTGAAAGATCAGACAAATAACCAAGACGTGGGGCAGTTCTAATGAGGGCTTCAGTGACCATATTGTTCACGCTGCTGGCATTTGCGGGCATTGGATTGGCAAATTGGCATATGGCGCGTTCAGCAATTGATGTGACGCCGATCAAATCTGGCAGTGCGTCAACGTTGCCGGACAATTCAGACAGCGTGATCACTTTGAATGCCCGGGAAATCAAACTGTTACAGGCAAGCGAAAGACCGCTTTTTTCGAACAATCGAAAGCCTTGGGTGCCGCCTGACGCGGCAGATGTGTTGCCACCCTCTAACATGCCTGAATTGCAGCCGGCGGAGGCAGTGCCGCTTTCAGCTCTGGCTGTCCCTCTGCCGGTTGTGACATTGGTTGGCATTCAGAAGACGCCAAAAGGGTCGATGGCGCTTTTGTCCGATCAAACCGGCGCAGCGCCTGTCTGGCTGAAAGACGGTGAAAACTATCAGGATTGGCAGGTCCGCAACATTACCGGATCATCCGCTGACCTTGAAAACGGTACAACCAAAATCACACTGGAGCTTTATCCAGTGATACCTTCCGCTGCGGCTACGCCATGACAGCGATGGTGAACAAGGATAGTGATCGCAACGGCGGCTTTGCCTTGTTTGCGGTTCTCTCATTCATGCTCATCGCTGCAGCAGTCGCGACACCATTTCTGACAGGGGCAAGAACCAGAGCGTTGATTGCCAGAAATGTGGCCACGGAATTGAAGGACCGTATGGTCCTGCGGGGTTTGATTTCGATAGCGGCAATGCGGTTCATTGAGCGCGCGCGCGTGTCCGGTTTAAGTCTCCCCCGGCGTGTCACTTGTGACTTCGACGAGGGAAGCGTTGACTTCGTTTTTCAAAATCATGCCGGATTGATTGACCTGAATGTTGCGTCTGCGGAATTGCTTATCCTCGGCTTTCAGGCATTGGGCAGGTCAGAGGCGGACGCCGAGCTTCTGGCACAGGCTGTGGTGGCGTTTCGCACAGTTTCACCAAACCGTGCCGCAGCTACGACAGTGTCTGTACAGGGCGGCGACAAACACCTGCAATTCGAGTCCGTCTCCGAATTGGAAGACTTCAAAGATCCGGGTGAACACGGCTTTCGCGACGCAGCCTCGATCTTCACGGTGCACAATGGAACCGGCACGATTCATGCCGATGATGCGCCGGATGCACTCAAGACCGCCATAAAGGCGCTGCCGTCGTCAAGCGCGTTTTTTGTGGTTCAAGGAAACAGTGCTGCGACAACGGCGTCTGTGCAAGCAGTGGTGAGACGCGGAGGCAAGCCGTCAGTCAACGGGGTGGCCGTTGTACGCAGCACGGAAACAGGCAGCGGCATGACCTTTTTGTCGCCAATCAGATCGACCAGAGGCGAAGATAACCTCGACCTGGTCAGCACCGCAATTTCCTGTAGCGAATTTTTTGGAACGCAGCTTGCGCCCGTGGTTGCTGAGTTGGCGGGTGGTTGAAAGCAATGCCAATAAAAATGCTGAGCGACTTCATCGAGCACCTGACCGCAAAAGAGATACTGCAGGAAACTTCGAGTGCGCGCCTGTCAGCTGCGCTGCTGGCTACCAACCACCCGCTGGATGCCGTTGTGACTGAACTCGGGCTCATGCGCGAAGACGCACTTGCCAAAGCTATGGCTCACTTCTTGAAACTCGATTTTGTTGAGCAACCCGCGCAGATCGCAGACACTGATCAGGCCGAGGCACTTGGTATCGGTTTTCTGACGGCGAGCGCATTGTTGCCTGTGCTCCTGCCGGGGGGAAAGCGCGCAATCGCCACGCCCAATCCCTTCGACGGCAACGCACTGGCCATGATCGCGTATGAAACCGGGCATCCGGTGGAAATCGTCGTGGCAACCAGAGCCAATATTTTGGCTGCACTCGCGCGACTGGCAAAAAGCAGCACCCGAGAAGGCGAAAGCGATGCAGCGAATCCGGGCCCAAGCAATGAAAGTGACTTGGATCGCTTGCGCGACTTTGCCCGTCAGGAACCAGTGGTAAAGCTTGTGTCACGCATCATTCAGGCGGCGTCTGACGCTCAGGCGAGCGATATTCACATTGAGCCTTTTGAGCATGAATTGCGTATCCGCATCCGTGTGGACGGCACACTCCAAACCATCGAGACATCTGCGGTGTCAATGATGCGGGGAATTGTGACGAGGATCAAAATCCTTGCCGGACTCGACATCTCGGAACAGCGATTGCCGCAAGACGGCCGCATGCGTGTCACGGTGCGCGGGCAAGAGATGGACCTGCGCGTGTCCATCTCTCCGGTCATTCATGGTGAGACAGTGGTGCTGCGCATTCTTGATCGTTCTCGCGTTGCGCTGGACCTGCCGGCACTCGGGTTTGCTCAGCGCGCACGGCAAACCTTGGAGACGCTTGCCCGATTGCCAAACGGCATTCTGCTGATCACCGGCCCGACCGGCAGTGGCAAGACGACGACCCTGTATGCATTGCTTGCGCTCATCAATGACCCAGGCGTCAAGATATTCACAGTCGAGGACCCGGTAGAATACCGGTTGGATGGGGTAACCCAGCTGCAAACAAACAGCGCAACAGGCTTGACCTTTGCGCGCGCTCTGCGGTCCATATTGCGCCAGGATCCGGACGTCATACTCATCGGTGAAATTCGCGACAAGGAGACAGCCGGGATTGCCATTCAAGCGGCATTGACTGGCCATCTGGTGCTGTCGACATTGCACACCAACAGCGCTGCCGGTGCCATCACGCGTTTGCGTGACATGGGTGTTGAGAACTATCTGATTGGCGCAACCTTGAAAGGCGTCGCCGCACAACGTCTCGTTCGCAAACTCTGCGAATGTGGCCATTCTCTCGACCGCAGTTTGTGCAACAAGTGTTATGGTTCGGGTCTCCATGGCAGGACAGTTGCGTATGAGATCGCCCCGATTTCTGCTGCCGTTTCGAGGCTGATATCCGAAGGCTCAAGTGAGGCCGCAATTCTTGATCAAATGGCGGCCCATGGCCTCGTCAATTTGGCAGAGCACGCACTGGCCATTGCCAATGCAGGAATCACCAGCATTGCAGAGGCGGCGCGGATATCGAGGCGGTTTGACGAGGCCGCTGAATGAACTTTTCATATCGCGCCATCTCAAAGGCAGGGCACCAGGAGAACGGATCCATAGACGCACCTTCCAGACAGGTCGCGATGCGCAGCCTTGTTGCTGAAGGCAAGGTGGTCTTTGAATTGCAAGAGGCTTTCGGCAAGACTTCGCTAGCGATATTCCAGGCGCGGTTCGGCAAAGTGTTTGAGAGCCGCAGGCATGATGTTGCCGCAATGTTTGGTGACCTGGCAATGTTGACTGACGCAGGACTGACCATTTCGCAAGCACTTCAATCCATGCGGGCATCGTCACTCAACCCGGCAGACAAGGCTGCTGTTAAGAGCGTCGCGTCGCAAATGTCGGCCGGGCAAACAGCAGCGAAAGCCTTCGCTTCGGTAACTGGCGTTCCGGCTTTTGCGTTGGCCATGATTTCAAGCGGAGAGAATGCCCACAGCCTCCCGCGCGTCTTTTCCGATATCGCGACACACATGCATAATCATGATAAGGCTCGATCGGCGGTTTTGAATGCGCTTGCCTATCCCGGCTTTCTCCTGATTTTGATGGCGGCAGCGCTCGGTGTGGTGACATTTTTGTTGGTTCCGTCCATTGAACCCGTCTTCGTCAACAACGGTAAACCTTTACCAGTCGTCATTGAAGCATTTGCCGGACTGCGAGTGTTCCTGACCCAATTTGGACCGGTCGCGCTGTTTGGGGCGGTGGTGCTCGCTGTTGCAGGTTCCCTTTTGCCGGTTCGCAAGTTGATATCCGAACGGGTGGCGCTTGTTGCCATGCGCCTGCCCATTGTTGGCCCGCTTGTCCGCAACAATGGCCTTGCGCGCTATCTCTCCAGTTTGGCCATGCTGTTGCAGAATGGCACCAGGATGGCGCAGGCACTGTCCTTGGCCGCCGAAAGCGCAGCAGTGCCGGCCATGACCAATCGCTTGGCACGGGTTTGCGACGACGTTTCTGCCGGCAAAAGATTGCCGCAGGCCCTTCATGAGACAGGGCTGTTTGACAGTCGGACCTTGTCACTGATTGCAGTTGGGTATGACGCAGGGAAATTGCCGCAAGTGGCAGCGAAAGCCGCCGACTTGATTGAAGTGGCGTCACGTGAGCGACTGGACAGGATCATTGCAGTTTTGACGCCATCGCTCACCATCGTCATGGGACTGGTCATTGGAGGTCTTGTTGTCTCGGTCATGACTGCACTGTTGGCCATCAATGAGCTTGCCGTTCAATGAAGAAAGATAAAACCGACGGCTTCACACTGGTTGAAATGCTTGTGGTGCTGGTGATCGGGGCACTTGCCTTGTCGGTGATGGCAAGCAATCCGTTCGGCCGCCCGCGACCTGAATCAGCAGCCTCTCTGGCCCGACAAATAAGCGTGGCGGTGGCAGCGCTTCAGATAACAGCGCTGTCAACAGTGTCTTCTCAAAGTGTCGTTGTAGATGTCGCCGCACACGCTGTCACTGTCGGCCAAAATCGGATCGAGTTACCATCGGACGTGAGGCTCTCAGTCACGACCGGAGCCGAGTTGATCGTTGAAGGCGGCAGGGGCATGATCGCCTTCTTTCCGGACGGAACATCAAGCGGTGGCGAGATTATTCTCGGCGACCCGTCCGGCCTGGTCTCAATCGTCCGCGTCAACTGGATTACCGGTGCGGTGGACCTCATGGATCGGGCATCATGAAGTCAAACCGCGCGGATGGTCAGGACGATGGTTTCACACTGCTTGAGACGCTGGTGGCGTTGGTCTTGCTCGCCGTCGCCACAACCATGTTCGCACAATCCGTCTCTGCTGCGGCAGCGCAGTTGTCGGCGGCAGACCGGTTGAGCGACGCGTCTTTTCTCGGAGCCAAGCTGATGGCCGAGACAGATGTTCAGTCGCTTGGAGTGGTCGAAGGCCTGGATGCGGCGACACGTCTGAATTGGCGACGCTCGGCAGTTGTTGCGGACTATCAGTCAAGCGACGGGTCTGGTGCTATCCTGTTGGTCACAGTTGAAATATTCAGGTCAATGGCTGAGCCACCAATTCTTCAATTGCACTCGGCCATCGTCACACCGGTATCGCCATGAAAGTTGTTTCGCCCAAAGTTTGCGCCGATCCCGAAGCTGGCTTTTCACTGGTTGAAGTGCTCGTTACCCTTGTTTTGGTTTCAGTGATGGCAACTGCCATGGCCGCGATGACCGGTCAGTTTCGCCAATTGATCAACAACACCGATCGCAGTGGCGACAAAATGGCTCTGCAGGCGGCAACACGCTACTTGACCAGGCAACTGGAACAGGCCGAAGCGATACAGATTGATGGGATAAATGGTGGTTCTTCGCCTTGCATGACCGGCGAGATCGACAAAGTGAAATTTGTCGCGAATGTTCGGCTGGGTGCAATCAGCTATGGACTGCGCAACCTGGAATTTGAATTGAATGACGGTGAAAAATTGGTGCGGTCGAGCGCCCTTCGCCGTCTGGCTGTCGAAGGAGACGCACTGAAGTTGGAACCGGCTGTCGTGTTGGATGGCGTTCAAGCGCTCGAGTTCGCTTACTTTGGCAGTCTCACTGGTACAGAAGCGCCGGCATGGCATGACAGTTGGAGCGCAGTCGCCCGTCTGCCACAGGCAATTTCTGTGACTGTAAAACAGTCTCGTAAAGGTGGTCAGTTTTTGACTGCGAGCGGAGTTGCCTGGCTGTCAGCGCACTAAGCGATATTTATCACTGAACCTTGTGAATCAGATCTGCATCCAGTCCTTCACCCTGTTGTTTGGCGTCCCGACCGAACGACACGATCGTGATGCCTTGATCAGGCGATGACGTGTATGAGAATGGCTTGCCCCATCCGTCTTTGATCAAAGAATCGGTTTTCAGGTAGGGGCCGTTCCAACCCGCCGCATCTGCCGGTGCAATGACCAAAGCGGCAAGCCCGGCGTCCTGAGAAGGGTAAGAGCCAACGTCGAGATAATAGAGATCAAGCGCACTCGCGATGTTTGCCATTTGGGTTTGGGTCGTGTTGACTTTGGCGGTGCCGAGGTAACGAAGCACTTGCGGCGTCACAAGTCCCGCAACCAAAGCGATAATCGCCAAGACCACCAACAGTTCAACGAGCGTAAAACCGGCATCCCGATCTTCATCCCGCATCCTGTGTCTGTATTGAACGCCGGATTGCATCGTCATGGCCATCGCTCCAGCAACCAGCAGAACAAGATTGAGGCACCCAGAAACGGCGCGAATGGAATGCGTTTTTGGCGCAGATTTCCACCCTCGGCCACTATCATTGCCGAGGCATACGCAAGCCCGGCCAAGCTGGCGGTGAAAAGAAACAACGGCAGCAGAACCGGGTTCAACCAGATTGCGCCAGCCGCGCTCAATTTGACATCGCCCAGGCCGAGCCCGATTCTGCCGGTAAAGCCTTGGTGGGCCATGCGCAGCATCCAGATAGCACCGCCGAACGTTGCGCCGGAAAATAGCTGTGGACCAACGAGCCCCGAACTTGTCAGCGCCCAATACAGGGTGCCGGCCATTGCAATTGCGATCGTAAAATGGTCCGGCACCCGCATATGCCTGAAATCGTGAATGGCCACCGCTGCCAACGCCGTTGCTAGAAATGCGGTAAAGCTGGCTTCAATCAACATGTCAGTATTTCAGCCGGTTCAGGTCGCGCAGCAGCTGCGTATCGCCCTTGCGCCGGACCGTCAGCGCGGAATTGAAGTTCAATTTCTGACGGAACTCTTCAGTCACGTCGCGGGCTTCGTTGATGTTTCGAACAACGTGTGGGCGGATGAAAATGATCAATTCCGTTCGCGCGATTGTGTCTGTTTTATTCTTGAACAGGTTCCCGAAGAAAGGAACGTCACCAACAATCGGAACCTGCCCGCGATCCAGCGTGTTTCGCTCCTGAATCAGGCCGCCAAGCGCAATGCTCTCGCCGTCGTTGACTATGACTTTTGTCGAGAGTTTGCGCTGTTGAATTGTTGGTGAATCAATCCCTGATGTGGTTGTTTTTACAACACTTGAAACTTCCTGATCGATGTCAAGAAGCACACGACCGGAAGCGTTTACGCGCGGTGTAACCGTGAGGATTATACCGGTATCCTTGAGGGTAACGGAATTCACCACTGGTGCGCTTGCGCTTGCAACGCCGGTTGCCTGCTGTGTCACAATTGGCACCTGATCACCAACCTGCAGCGAGGCTTTTTGGTTGTTCAGTGCCATGATGTTCGGCGAAGAAACAATATTCACGTCGGTGATCGACGCGAGCGCATTGAGCGTTACCTGCAAGTCGCTTGAGACAAATGACCATGCGGCGCCGGGGAGGCTGGCTCCGGCAAATCCGGACGCGACGTCTGAAAGGTTGAAACGGAACTTGCCGCTTTCGACAGCCCAGCGGATACCGAATTTCAGTTCATCGCTCAGCCTGACTTCAGCAATCACGGCTTCAATCATCACCTGTGTCGGCATCATGTCGAGCTGCCGGACGATTTGCTCTATCCGCTTGTATTCGCGTGCAGTGGTAGAAATCAGCAATGCATTGTTTTCAATGTCTGCAACAACTGACGGGCCTTTCTTGACGTCGGACGGCGAATAGGCGGCAGGCTGGAATGCTGCTGGCTGAATTTCCGGCTGTCCTTCACCGCTTTCCAGCGTTGTCGCTGTGAGATCGGGCGCTACGGGATTGGCTTGCGTCAAGGCAACATCAGTCTCTGAAGTTCCGCGCGAGAGAACAGATTGAAGGACTGCGGCAAGCTCTTTGGCAGGGCGGTTCTGGATTTGATAGACGAACAGCTGTTCATCATTGGTGTTGGCCGTCTGGTCGAGCTTGCGGATCCACGCGTCAGCGCGGCGCAGATAGGCGGGCCGGGACGAGATCACGAGGACGGAGTTGAGCCGCTCATTGGGGATGAAGCGGATGATGCCATTGTTTTCGCCCGTTGAACCGAACACCTGATCCAACTCGCTTGCCACTGCAGACGGCTTTGAGTTCTTCAGCGAGTGCAGCGCCACCGAGCGACCGCGCATCCAGTCAACATCAAAAACCGAAATCGCATCGCGCATTGCTTTGAGGTCTTGTGCATTTCCGGAAATCACAAGCTGGTTTCGTGTGGAATCAGATCGGATGATTGAGCCTTGCCGCGAAATCGGCTCAAGTATGGTCTTCATTTCCGCTGCGGCGATGTATGACAATTCAATAACCTGCACGTTCATGCCTGGCCCCAGCGGCGAGACGGACGGGATGGAAACAGCGGGGGTCGAAGCGAGGGCATCGGTGGAAGGGACAATTTGGTAGCCCGCGCCGCGCCGGACAATGGCTGCGCCGGAGACGGCCAGAGATGCTTCAAACAGGTCAACCAGCGCCCGCTTGTCCACCGCTGCGGCGGTCTGCAGTGAAATCGTTCCCTGAACGCGCGGATCGATTGAATAGCTGACGCGCAGAATATCGCCGAGCACACTTTTGGCAGCAGCAGCAATTGGCGCATTGACGAGGTTCAGTGTGTAGCCTTCGCCGCCAGAGGCTGGCGCGGCGCGCTCAATCTGCGGCGTTCTGGCTGACACAAATGTCCCGGCGCCCTCCTGATAGGCACCCGTAACACCCCCGCTGTCATTTGCTGACGCAGCCAACAGCCGGGAATAGGCAGGACCCGATTTCACTGGTTTGCCCGACGAATCAAGTGTGCGCATGGTGCTGGAAAAGAGATCGTCGACGGAATTGCCCGCCGTGGATGTGCACCCCGTCAAACCGGCACAAACAACGACCGCACCAAGAACGAACCTGACCATCACACCACCATGCCAAGCAATTTGGCCACGCAATCTGGCCACGCAATCCGGATATACCAAGCGTTGTGGTTTTGATTGCTGAAGGTGCAGAGTTGCCAGAATTGTCCACAGTTTATTGGTTTGGCAAGGTCGATTGGTTCGTCGAAAAGCAGCATATGGTGTTGGTTGTGCTCATTTTTCAGCTGGAGTTCAGCAAACACTATTGCTTGGGGGATAGTCAGTATTATTTTGAAAAAATTCCGAAATGGAAAATAAAATTGCGCATTTCTCGTCAAATCGATTGACACAGGTCTTTTTCATGGCAACCTATAAGTGAGTTAGTGTATACATACGCGGGAATCTGTGTGTAGTAGCAGCAATAAGGCTATGAATATTTTGGCACGTTTGCATACGCAGACGGGACTGGGGAAACCATGCGTTCATTCAAGATTACTTTTTCCGTATGCACACATTTTTTATGGTTGCGACTTGTCGGAATCACCATCTGTGGGTTCATCGCGTTGGTTGCAAGCAGCAATCCGGCCATGGCAGGCGGAGAAGGCTTTCTTGGCTGGAAATCACAAGGGCTGTTCTTCTCATCTCCAGAAGCGGCCTGCTATAATGAATGGGATTATTACACAGGGCCCACCGCCAGCCGGTTTATCGGGGCAAAGCCCTACCCCGGCGGCAAGAATTTTTATCGGTGTCAATGGACATTCTTCATGCACGGTTGCCCGGAACCGGACCCGATCCTTCAAAGTTGCACAACTATCGGACCAAATGCAGTGTCGTTCGAGTGCGCGGCTGGGTACACACCAAACGGCGAAGATCAGTGCTTTGCGGATCCGGTGCGTGAAGGTGAAGGCTGTGGAGAACAAGGCGGGGTGGCTCAGCCGACCGGCCAACCAACCAATCCTGCGATAAGCAATCCGATCTTGCTGTCATCAGGTGCGAAACTCGAAACGAAAGTGGATTTTGCGACGGCGGATGGCAGGCTTTCAGTTGTTCGGAGCTACCGCAGCTCACCACAAAGATGGCAGTCTGATTTGGTTTTGTGGGCACCAGTCAATGGACAACTGTACGGATGGGGCTTCAACTTCTCCGTCGAATGGCACATTGATTCCTTTATTGGCACTCAAGGCTATGGCGGAACACTGTTTCTGCCAGACGGCCAATCATACGACTTCTTCCGCAATGGCTCCACGTTCACGACGGCAGCGTCGGGTCCTGACTATGCTCATAAGGTTGAGTTCGTCGGCACGCCGCCGGCCAGTTGGAGCGATCTGACCACAGCGGTTTCGCAGTGGAAAGTGACCGAGCTCAAGACCGGTCGCGTTTGGCTGCTGCACACGTTCCGGTATGATCCAAACGATTCAGCCACTGGCTATTCAATCGCCCGACCAATTTCAATCACGGAGGCCGATGGCTACGTGCAAACATTCAGCTATGGCTCAAAGGGCGAACTTGTATCAATTTCTGACAGTTATGGCCGCACACTTGGATTGACATGGCGGCAATTTGTGCCGTCGTTGGTCAATGTCGCAGACATGCTGCCTTATCCTGAGGCTGTCGAGAAGATCACGCTGCCTGACGGAAGCTCGCTGAACTACACATATGACCCGCCTGCCGCCTCGCCATCGAACGGCCACGCGAAACGGCTCGTTTCTGTCGCTCGAAAAAGCGCGTCAAACGTTACGGTGGAAACAATCAGCTACCACTATGAAGACACATGGTTTCCCAAATTTCTGACCGGGATAACCGACAGTCGAGGCATCCGCTTTGCCACATTCGCTTATGATGGTCAGGGCAGGGCGATTTCCAGCGAGCATGCAGGCGGTGTTGACAAGACGACGATTGCCTACAGTACAGCGGGCGCTGACCTAGTACGCACTGTGACAAATCCACTCGGCAAAACAACAATCTACACGTTTGCCAAGCCGCCAATCAGCCTGAAAAAGGGCGTCTACCTCCTCAAATCGGTGAACGGGCAAGCAAGCACCAACTGCGTCGCGTCCAATTCTTCCCTGACCTATCAGGACGACGGTTTCTACGGGGCGAGCGTCTTCAAGGAAACCGAGACCGACGAAGAAGGCCGTGTCACCAAATATACGCGCGACACGTTGGGCCGTCCGCTGACCATGGTTCGCGGTTTCGGCACGCCGTTGGCCGTAACCACAAGCTACACTTGGAACGCCGCATGGTCGACGCCGGGCCAGATCATTGAACCCGGGTTGACGCTGGATTACACCCGAAATGCGGCGGGGCAGCTTACGCAGGTCAAGGGCACGGACACGACAACGCAAACCGTGCCCTACGCGACCGCCGGGCAGATCCGCGCCACCAACTTCACCTACAGCGCCACCGGGCAGCTGTTCACCATTGACGGGCCGCTGGCGGGCGTTGGCGACAAGGTGACGTACACCTATGATCCGGCCAACGGTTATGTGAAAACATTCACCAATGAGCTGGCGCAGGTGACCACGGTCAACACCGTCAACGGGCGCGGCCTTCCTACCCGAATCACCGATCCGAACGGCGTCATCACCGATTTCACATGGAACGAGATGGGCTGGCTGACGAGCCTCACCGTTGTGCCGGGGGCTACGCAGGCAAAGACCGACTTCGGCTACAATGCGGCGGGCGACCTGACCACGATCACAAGGCCGGGCGGCGGCGTGCTGACGATGGCTTACGACAATGCCCGGCGTCTGACCTCGATCAGCAACACGGCCAACGAGTCGATTGTCTACACCCGCGATCTGATGGGCAACATCACCAGGACCGAGGTGAAAGCGGGCGCGACCATCATTGCCCAGCGCAATGCAGTGTTCGACGAACTTGGCCGCCTGATTCGCACCATTGGCGCGAGCGCAAGCCAGACTTGGGCATTCGGCTTCGACAAGACCGGTTCCTCGGGCGGCGATGCCAACGGCAACCTCATCTCGGTCACCGACCCGCGCTCGAAGGTCTGGTCGAACGGCTTTGATTCGCTGAACCGTCTGGCCACGCAAACCGAGCCCGGCCCGAACACCGTCACGCTGACGCGCAACGGCAAGGATGAAGTCACCGCCTACGCTGACCCGCGCAACCTCACCACCACCTACATCCGCAACGGCTTTGGCGATGTGATTCGCGAGAGCAATCCGGACACCGGCATCACGGACTACACCTATGATTCGCGTGGCCTCACGACGCAGATCAAGGATGCGCGGCTGGTCATTGCCAACATGACCTACGACAATGCCGGGCGGATATTGACGCGCAGCTTTCCGGCAGCGACGGCGGAGAACGTCTCGTTCACCTATGACAGCATCGTCTCTGGCAACAAGGGCAAGGGCCGCCTGACGCAGCTGACTGATCCGGCGGGCAATTCGAAATTGGTCTACGATTCGCGCGGCAACCTCCTGTCGGAAACCCGCACCATCGGCACACTCGCCTATGCGGTCACTTACACCTGGGACCTTGCCGACCGCTTGCTGACAATGACCTACCCGTCGGGCCGCATTGTCACCTATGTGCGCAATGCGCAGGGCCAGATCACCGGCGTGACGACGAAGGCGAATGCCACGGCATCCGTCGTGACGCTGGCATCCAATGTCAAATGGCAGCCCAATCTGGCCGGTTTTGCAGGCGGGGCGGATGATGTGTTCGGCGCGGGCAATGCGGGCACGGCCACGCAGATTCAGGCGCTGCCGGGTAACGGCGGGCTTGGCAACATCGATCTGCTGCAATCGCTGACCTATGGCAACGGGCTGATCCTGTGGAAAAACTTCAGCCAAGACAACGAACTTTACCAGCTGATCGTCGAAAACGGCGCGACGAAGATTATCAACCGGTTCCAGAACCGGTCGGACCTGACCAACCTCACCGGCATCGTCGACGGTCTGGCGGCAAACAACAACGAGGCGCTGACCTACACCGACCAATCCCGCTTGTCCGGCGCGACGTCCGCTGGCTCGCTTTATGGCACGCGCCTGTGGACCTATGACGCCAACGGCAACCGCCTCAGCGAAACGGCCAACGGTACGGTCAACAGCTACACCTATCCAACCACAAACAACCGCCTGACCAATGTCAAACAGGGCACGACCACCACGCGGGCATTCACCTACGACGCTGCCGGCAACCAGACCCAAGACCTGCGCGGCGC
>JANPEK010000031.1:0-12193 GCA_031422915.1 Phyllobacteriaceae bacterium
GTCAGTCGAGTATTTCTGCACACCGGCAGGGCTTGAGGCTGATGTTTACGTCACCGACACGGAAGGCTTTGGCGGCGACTCGATCAAGGCGGATTCGTTGACGCCGGGCGTTTCGGTTTCACCTCCGATGCAATCGCGGCCTAACGCTGCCGCGCCGTTTACGTTCGGCTTGTCCGGCGTGTTGCCGGGCGATTCGGTGAGACTGGGCCTGTGTTTCTACAAGGCTGCCGACGCTGCCAAGGGCGGGTATTTCCCGTGCTGCAAGGTCAATGTCGATATCGAAACTCCACTCGCTTCGTGCGCACCGTGAGGAGGGGAAAATGAACACTCATTCGATTTTCCACTCGCCACGAATTGCAACACGAAACGCTATGGAGACGATCATGAAACCCCTTGAATGGACGAAACGTCCGGGACGGTGGCTGATGGCCGCCGCGATGGCGATGGGCATGGCCCAAGCTCCGGCTTTTGCCGCTGAGCCAATGGCGTCAGTGCCTGAAATGCTGAAACTTGAAAAGAAGCCGGGCGGGCCAACAATCGGCAGTCCGAAGATCTTCTTCAGCAAGGTCGGCGGTCAGATTGACTGCGACTTTGTTTCCTACGAGCTGCGGTTCGGCATTGAACTGAAAAATGACGGGCCGCTGCCGCCGGATGCGGTGTTGGCTTTGTCGAAACTCAAGTTTGACCTGAAGGATCAGCTTCCTTCCGGTCTCAGCATCGTTGCTGCCAGTGTGACTGGCGATGTGACTGATGCGGGCGGCGGTGGCGCGCCGAACGTCACCATCAGCACCACGACGACCGCCAATGATACGGCGTCCATCTCCGACTTCCGCCTGTCGCCGGTTGACCTTGACGGTGACGGCGCGGCGGACATGCGGCTGTTCCGTGTCAAAATCAAAGCCAAGATCGACCATGCCGCTTTTCCGGCGGCAACGCAGATTGACAATCAGGCTGTGCTGGTTGCAACGCGTCCGGTCGGACCGTCGGTTGAGATGATGTCGCACGATCCGGCAAAACCGGATGACGGCGATTTCCGCACGGGCGAAAAGACCCGCATCACCATCGACGTCACCAAATGCACGCCTCCGGACGGTGGTGACACGCCTGAGGAAGCCTGTTTCAAGGTCGAAACCGGCACGGTGGATTGTGACAAGGATGGCGCAGGCGCGTTCATCTACAACATGACCGTTGGCGCCGACATGGCGGGCAAGGTGATAGAACTCACCACGACCAACCCCGGCGTTATGATTGCACCGGCGGCACAGGTCGTGCCTGCGGGCGGCGGCGTGCTTGTATGGACCATCACCGGCGCGATGCCGGGCGATGTGGTGCAGCTTGTCGTGGTCGGCACGGAGATATTCTCCGGACCGGAAGAAGGCTGGGGCATTTGCTGCACCCAGACGATCGAGATCAAGATCCCTGACAATCTCGATTGCCCGAAGAAGCGTCCTGACATCAGGATCGAGAAGAAGGCTGATGTGAAGACCTGCACGCCGGACGGCGGTTGCAAGTTCACCATCCGTGTCTCGAACGTTGGCGACGGACCTTACAATGGCCCGATCGTGCTCAACGAAGTGACGCTGCCGTACGCTGCAACGATTGACGGCGGGCCGAATGCGCCATGGACTTGCGCACCGGCAACAAGCCCGATGCTGTGCAAGCATCCGGCAACAACGCTGAACCCCGGCGCGTTCATCGACCTGAACCTCAGCTTCAAGCCAGGGCCGGGCTGGGACGCGCGCTACATCAAGAATTGCGCAAAGTACAACTACAATGAAAGCGGCAAGCTGCCTTTCGGCGATCCGCTCAATGACCGTGCCTGCGCGACCATCGACATCTGCGACCCGCAGGGGCCGTATGAACAGAACAAGGAATGCCAGCCGCCGACCGAGAAGAAGGCTGACCTGCAACTGCGCAAGATCGCCCGCGAATTCTGCACGGCGGACGGTCAGTGCATGTATGGCGTACTGGTCACCAACGTTGGCACGGATACTTACAACGGACCATTGACGGTGGTTGACGAGTTCCCCGGCAACGAGCCGACTTCGGTGACTTTCCAGCCGACGCCGCCGTGGGCGTGTGCTCCGATTGGTGCAAACCAGTTCAAGTGCGACCATCCGGGCATCGTGTTGGTGCCGGGCGCCTCGACACCGATCATCGTGAAGGCGATTGTCCCGACGGATCTTCGTGATCCCGATATCGAGAATTGCGCGACGGTGTCTGCCATTCCGACCGAGGTAAACCTTGCCAACAACAAGGCCTGCGCGACTGCAAAGCTGCGCCAGCCTGACGGCAAGCCTGCGCTTCGGATTACCAAGGTCTGCCAGCCTGCGGCAGCCGGTGCTGCAATCTCTTGCCGCATCACGGTCTCGTCCGTTGGCACTGCCGCTCCTGTCGGTCCGGTCAGCGTCAATGACGCGGCGACGATCATCGGCAGCGGTGCTGCGACCAACATCACGTCCGTCACTCCGGATGGCGCTGAATGGTCGTGCAACGCGGTTCCGACTGAAAATCTGTCGTGCCAGATCCCTGGCGCTATCATGACCCCGGGCACCAGCCGCTACTTTGACGTCACTGTCCAAGTGCGTGGAAATGACCGGTTTGAAAACTGTGCGCGCGGCTCGTTCGGCCCGGCTCCCGGAGACGATCAAGTCTACTCGATTGGCGAGGCCTGCGATCAGGGCGGCACGGACATTACTGTGAAGAAGACCGGCGACGCGAAGTGCGAAGTTGGTCAGCCATGCTCGTTCACGATTTCCATCACCAACAATGGCGACGCGGCCTTCAATGGTCCGGTGCAAATTGGCGATGCGATCGAGCTCGAAGGCATTGGCCGTCTGGAAGGCGTTGCCATCCAGTCAATTGAGCCGCCGTTCGGCTGCGCACCTGAGCCATCCGCGCTGCCATTCGGCTGCACGGCGACCGTCAGCATTCCGGCGGGCGCAACCCAGCCGCATGTGGTGACGGTGGTGATCCCGGACTCCGAAGCGCTTGGCAATGTGACGGAAGAAGGCGTGAGCGGGCGCAATTGTGTGGCTGTGACGGGGGAACCTGTGACGATTGGTGCAGCCGGACAGTCGGCGCTTGGCCAGATTGACCGTGGCGAGAACCGTGGCATTTCCTGCCATCCGTTCACGCTCGCCAAGAAGCAACAAGAGAAGCAGTGCTCCGACGGCTTTGTGAGAAAAGGTGACCGCTGTGTTTGCCCTGAAGGCACAAGCTTCAGCCAAGCGCGCGGCCAGTGCATCGGCGAAACCGATGAGCCCGTCACGCCACAGACGCCTGACGAACCGCAAGAGCCGGACCAGCCGCAGACCACGCCGCAATGCAGATTGCTGCCCGGCATGATCCGCACGCAGAACGGCAATTGCATCTGCCCGCGCGGAACGGACCTCATCAAGGGTGCATGCCGCAAGCCGCCGGTGGTTCAGTTGTGCAAACTGTTGCCCGGGATGATCCGGACGACCGACAACCGCTGCATCTGCCCGCGTGGAACGGACCTTGTCAGGGGTGCGTGCCGCAAGCCGCCGGTGGTTCAACAGTGCAAACTGTTGCCGGGCATGATCCGGACGACGGACAACCGCTGCATCTGCCCGAAGGGGACGTTGCTCGGCAAGCGCGGTTGCTTCAAGCCCGAGATACAGCCGCGTGAATGCAGGCTGCTCCCCGGCCAAATCCGGACCAAGGCTGGCCTGTGCGTCTGCCCGCGCGGAACGGTGCTTGGCAAGCGTGGCTGCATCAAGATCGAACAGCCGCAAACACAGTGCCCGCGTGGCACGCGGCTGATCGACGGCGAGTGCCTTGCGCCAACGCGTGATCCGCAAGTGCAACGCTGCCCGCGCGGAACGGTTGGTGTGTTCCCGCTCTGTGTTGATCCCAATCAGGTTCCCAAGAGAAGGGTGCCGACAACCAATCAACAGCAGACAGACCAACAGCAACCCGGCATCAGGCTGCTGAAGGACTGAGCGTCGTGACAACAATCGAGGCCCCGCCGAAAGGCGGGGCTTTTTAGTATCTGGGATGTGCTGCGGCGGGCTTTGTGTCAGGCGCCCCTCATCTGCCTGTCGGCATCTGACCGGGGCGAGCCAAGGGTCTCGCCCGCCTTCGGCCCCCGCAGGAGATGCGGGGAGAAGACGGCCAATCACCAAACTTTCTAGAAAGCCGTCTTCTCCCTGCAACTTCTGCGGGGTGAAGATGCCGACAGGCACAAGAGGGGCTTCCCGCCTGTTGCCGAGACGCTTTGCTGGTTGGCCGCACGAGGCAGAAGGCGACTGTCAGGATCCGACGAGCGTTTGCATGCCGGTGTCGTTCATCAGCATGATGCCTTCGCCCTCAAACAGCGTCATGCCGAGACTTTCGTAAAACTTCACGGCGGCGGAGTCGGACAGTTTCACTTCGAGTTTGATGAAGCTGGCGTTGCCGCGCTCGGCCTTTGCAGTGGCGGCGAGGAGTTTTTTGCCGAGGCCGAGGCCGCGCGCACCTTCGTCAACATACAGGTCTTCAATGAACAGGCCGGTTGCGCCTCGCCAGCCGGAGAAGGCGTAGGTGTAGAGGCAAAAGCCGATGATTTGGTTGCCGCGATCTGCCACCAAGATCTTGAAGCGGCGTTTGCCGAATGGACCTTCGTGATCGAGAATTTCGACGGTGGTTCTTGGAGTTACGCGGCTGTCAACGTGGGACGCGAGGTCGCCGATCAACCGGACGATTTCCCGGAAGTCCTCGCGCATCGCATTTCGGATAACCGGGTCAGTCATGTCGGGCACCTGCACGGAAGCCGCTCAGGAATGATGAGAGATTTGCGCCAAGTGCGTCGTTGAGATAGCCGCCTTCCTGGACGAGGACGGTTGGAAGTTTTGCCGCGCCGATGCGGGAGCCGATGGCTTCAAAGCCGCGCGTGGTGACTGACAGGCCGCCGAACGGGTCGCTCTCGTGTGCGTCGAGGCCGAGCGCGATGACAAGCGCGTCTGGCGCGAAGGCGCTGAGACGTTGCATCGCGGCATCGAGCGCGCCGAGGAAGCCTGCATCGCCGGTCTTGCGGGGCAGCGGGAGGTTCAAATTGTAGCCCAATCCTTGGTCTTCGCCGCGCTCACCGGCGTGGCCCCAGAAGAACGGATAAAAGCGGACTGGATCAGCGTGGATGGAGATGGTCAGCACATCGTCGCTGGCGTAGAAAATGCCTTGGGTGCCGTTGCCGTGATGCAGGTCAACGTCGAGGATGGCGACGCGGGAACCTTGGCCGAGCAGCTTGGCGGCGGCTATTGCCGCGTTGTTGAGGTAGCAGAAACCGCCGGCGATATCGGCGAACGCGTGGTGGCCGGGCGGACGGCAGAGCGCGTAGGCGGCGGGTTCGCCTTGGGCGACAAGATCGGCTGCGTGGGTGGCGGTGTGTGCCGAGCGGAGCGCTGAGCCCCATGTGTCGGCGTTAATCGGGCATGAGGTGTCGGCCATATGGTAGCCGGCGTGGCCGACGGCGGAGGCGGGGTATGCGCCGCTGCGGCCATTGGGGTGAATGTTCGGGATCACTTCTTCCGACGCGCCGTCGATGCGCTGCCAGCGCCCGTAGATGGTTTGCAGGAAGGCGAGGTATTCCGGCGTGTGGACGGCGGCGGCTGACGCGAGGCCGTAGTCACGCGGGGTTTCCTGTTTCAAGCCAGACTCGCGGGCGGCGGCAAGCAGAATGTCAGCGCGTTCGGGGACTTCGGGGTTTGGTTGGGATGCGCCGGATGAGAGGAAGAATTTCGGGTGGTGGCGCTTTTGGGATGGGTCGAAGATGACTTTCAATTTTGTGCTCCAGTCGCGCGGGTTTGGAGCGAGGCGCCATCACGGTTAGTTTTGCGCCAGGCGCCCCCCTCTGCCTGTCGGCATCTCCCCCGCGAGGGGGGAGATCGATAATCGCCAAGCTCAGTGTTTGTCAGCGAAGGGTTGAGCGCCGATCTCCCCCCTTGCGGGGGAGATGTCCGACAGGACAGAGGGGGGCGTGACGGAGTGCTAAAATTGGACATTTGCCAACCCCTTCAATCCCAGCCTCTCCCGCGCCTCATCCGGCGTGGCGATTGTGTGCCCCAGCTCTTCGATGATACGCCTGATTTTCTTCACCTGATCGGCGTTGGACTTGGCCAACTCGCCGCGTGAAATGGTGAGATTGTCTTCCAGTCCAACGCGGACGTTGCCCCCCAAAATGACGCCCATGGTGCCGAGCGGGAACTGTTTGCCGCCGGCGGCGAGGACCGAGAAATGATAGTCGTCAATGAGGCGGTCGGCTGTGGATTTGAGGTGCATCAGGCTTTCAGGTGAGGCGTCGATGCCGCCGAGGACTCCAAGCACGAATTGCAGGAAGACCGGGCGTTTGATGAGACCTTTTTTGAGGTAGTGGGCGAGGGTTTGCAGGTGTCCGAGGTCGTAGATTTCAAACTCGAAACGGGTGCCGTGCTGTTCGCCAATTGAGTCCAGAATGGATTCGATGTCGTTGAAAGTGTTCTTGAAAATGACGTCCTTGGTGGCGTCGAGGAATGTCGCTTCCCATTCATGTTTCCAAGACGTATGACGGTCTTTCATCGGGAACAGGCCGAAGTTCATCGAGCCCATGTTGAGCGAGCACATTTCCGGTGAAGCTGCCTTTGCGGGCGCGATGCGCTCGTCCAGGGTCATGCGCGAGGAACCGCCGGTGGAGATGTTCAGGACTGCGTTGGTGCGGGCCTTGATGCGGGGGAGGAAGTCCATGAACAGGGCGGGATCGCCGGATGGCATGCCGGTTTGCGGATCGCGGGCGTGGAGGTGGATGATGGCGGCTCCGGCTTCCGCGGCGGCGACGGCTTCTTCAACGATCTGGTCCGGCGTGACGGGGAGATAGGGGCTCATGGTCGGGGTGTGGATTGAGCCGGTGATGGCACAGGTTATGATGACGGGCGCGCTCATCTCAGGCTCCCGAAACCGGCAGATTGTTTTCAACGGCGAAGGCGTCGAGGCTTGAGGTCAGCATCTCCATGATTTCGCCGATCTGCGCATCGGTGGTGATCAGCGGCGGGCAGACCATGAAGTGATCGCCGATGCGGCCACCGCGTGTGCGGCGGGAATAGATGATGAGGCCACGCTCGTAGGCGAGATCGACGAGGCGCAGATGGGCGTTTATCGCGACGGGCAGTGGTTCCATGGTGTCGCGGTTTGACACCAGCTCGAACGCGAGCAGCAGGCCTTTGCCGCGCACGTCGCCGATGAACGGGTAGCGCTGCATCAAAGTCGTCAGCTCAGCCTTTAGTTTGTCGCCTTGCACTTCTGCTGCGGTAATGAGATTTAGCCTGTCAATTTCGCCGAGCACGGCAAGACCGGCGGCGCAGGCGAGCGGGTTGCCGGCGTAGGTGAAGCCGTGGAGGAAGCCGCCGGCGTCGATGACGGTTTCGGCGATCTCATGGCTGGCGACCATGGCGCCGAGCGGGGCGTAGCCTGCGCCAAAGCCTTTGGAGAGGGCGACGATGTCGGGGCGGAGGTTCCAGTGCTCGACGCCGAGATATTTGCCGGTGCGTCCTGCGCCAGTCATGACTTCATCGGCGATCAGCAGGATGCCGAATTCGTCGCATATTTCGCGGATGCGCAGGTAGTAGCTGTCGGGGGCGACCAGCGCACCGGTGGAGGCGCCGCCGATGGGCTCCATGATAAAGGCTAGAACGGTTTCCGGCCCTTGGCGCAGGATTTCCTCGTGCAACAAGTTGGCGTAGCGCAGCCCGCGCTCATCGTGGGTGAGGCTGTCGCGGTCGAGATAGCAGGTCGGGGCCGGGATTTTCGGCATTTCGGTCATCATCGGCGAGAAGGGCGCGCTCATCAGGCTCATACCGGTGACGGCGAGCGCGCCGAGCGTGGAGCCGTGATACGAGGGGAAGCGCGAGATCACTTTCCAGCGCGAGGCCTGGCCTTTGGCGAGCGTATATTGGCGGGCGATCTTGATGGCGCTTTCGACGGCTTCCGAGCCGCCGGAAACGAAGAACACCCGGTCGAGGCCTTGCGGCATGCGGCCCGCAATGGCGGTGGCAAAGAGTTCTGCGGATTCGTTTTCGAAGTGCAGGCGGTAGCCGAAGGTGGATTTTTCCATCTGCTGGTACATGGCCTCGAGCACGACGGGGTTGGAATGGCCGATGTTGGAGACCATTGCACCGGACGAGCCGTCGAGGTAGCGCTTGCCGGTGGTATCCCAAAGGTACACGCCGTCGGCGCGATCCAGCATCGGTCGGCGCAGGCGGTTTTGGTAGAAGAGATTGGAGGGTGTAGCAGTCATGGCATGCCCGGTTGTTTTGCCAGATTGAGCAAAGGGCGGGCCGATTTGCTAGCGCTAAGTTTGGGGACAGTTTACTTTTTGCGTTTCACGGGCTGTAGATGTGTCGGATGGTCGTTGACCGGCAAACAGTAAACGGTCCCCAGTCTGGAGTTCAAATGGTCAAAATCGGCATCGTCACGGTTTCGGACCGCGCTTCGCGCGGCGAGTACGAGGACAGATCAGGCCCGGCGATGGTTGACTGGCTGCTCGCTGCGATTTCATCGCCGTGGGAGCCGGTTGTGCGGGTTATTCCGGACGGCATGGAGAGTGTGCGCGACACGCTGATTGCGCTTTGCGATGTCGAGCATTGCGATCTGGTGCTGACGACCGGTGGCACCGGGCCGAGCCCGCGCGATCTGACGCCGGAGGCCATGCAGGCTGTGATGGAGAAAGAACTTCCGGGCTTTGGCGAACTGATGCGGCAGGTGTCATTGCGCGAGGTGCCGACGGCGATCCTGTCGCGCCAGACGGCGGGTGTTCGCGGCAAGACATTGATCATCAACGTTCCGGGCAAGCCTTCGTCGATCAAGACGTGTTTTGATGCGGTGTTTCCGGCGGTGCCATACTGTCTGGATTTGATCGGGGCAGGCTGGGTGGAGACGCGGGATGAGGTTTGCAAGGCTTTTCGGCCGGGGGGTTAGGTTCAATTTTGGATTGCAGCGCTTGTATTTTTGTTTCACAGTTTGCGCTTGATGAAATGTGAACTTTAGATTACAAAATGATCGTACTGAAGACGGATGAGTTCGCAAGTTGGATGCGCAACCTGCGTGACAGCAATGCACGGAAGCGAATTGCAGCGCGGTTGCTTCGGCTCGAACATGGCTTGTTTGGTGACGCAAAGGGCGTTGGAGATGGTGTGCGCGAGCTTCGATTTGATTTTGGCCCCGGATACCGGGTCTATTTTTCACAGCGAGGCAGGGTGATCGTCGTGCTGCTTTGCGGCGGCGACAAGGATAGCCAAATGCAAGATATCAAGCGGGCAAAGCAGATTGCGTCGAGCACAACAGTGCCGGATGATTTGAACTGATGGAGTGCGTTTGATGAGCACGAAATTCTCGCGCTTTTATGCAGATGAATATATCAATGATGACGAAGGGTTCGCAATTCTTCTCGAAGATGCCGTTGAGACCGGTGACGCTTCCTATATCGCTCACGCGCTCGGCGTTGTGGCCCGCTCACGGGGCATGACCCAGATTGCCAAGGATGCGGGTGTTACGCGCGAGGCGCTCTACAAGGCGCTGAGTGAGATGGGCGATCCGAAGCTTTCGACGCTTCTGGGCGTGGTGAAGGCGCTTAATCTGAAACTGAAATTCGAACCTGCCGGCGCGAATGATGTTGCTGCGGAGTAGTCGACGCTACCTTCCGTGTCGGCCAGCTCGTGTCGTCACTTGGGCATGGAACTTGTAAATTTAGTATCTGATTTTGCCTAAAGGGCCGAGAGATTTGGTAGCGAAGGGAATGGAAGCAAAGTGAGCAACGCTGGGCCATTCATTCGACGCTATACGTCAATTTCTGCCGTGATAGACATTCTGCGTCGGAAAAAGTTGCCCTTGCTTGATCCCCAAAGCTGGGACGACCGCAACGACAGATACTTTATGAACCTGTACAAAGAAAAGAAAAAACTTGGAGGCATTTACGGCCTTTGTGCGGCCAATTGCTTAGAAACATATCATCATTGGAGGGTATTTACGAGCAGTGCAGACGGTGCCTGCATAGAGATTAAACGGGAAGCATTTGAAGAAAGCTTAAGGAAGATATCTTGCGTCCGCTTTGGTGAAATCGATTATCTAAAACTGGGCGAAGTGGAGGGTTTGACAAATATTGACGTTGATCGCCTGCCGTTTGTAAAACGTGTTGGGTTTTCTGCGGAATCAGAATATCGCATTATCGCAGAAACAAGTGATAAACAGGAGGCTGTATTTCCGGTGCGGTTTCCCGTCAGCATGATAAGCTGTATCTATCTTAATCCGTGGATACCAAAATCGATCGTTCAGAGTTTAAAAATATCGCTCCAGTCATTGCCTGATTGCGGCAATGTAAAAATTAATCGATCTTTACTTATCGATAGCGCTCGGTGGAAGGCGGCAGGTGACAAGGTCACCAGAGAGAATTCCGCAAGTTGAAACCTGGGTGCTTGAGCCTAGCCCGTGATGTGTTAACTCCAAACTCATGGACATCCGCCAGCTCTCTTACCTCGTCGCACTCGCCCGTAAAAAACACTTCACCCGCGCTGCGGAAGCATGCGGGGTGACGCAGCCGACATTGTCGGGGCGGATTCAGCAGTTGGAGCATGAACTCGGCATTCCGATTGTCATCCGCGGCAACCGGTATCTGGGGCTTACCGCCGAAGGTGAGCGGGTGCTGAAATTGGCGCAGTCTGTTCTGGAAGGTGTGGACGGACTGCGCGATGAGCTGGCGCATGCGGCGGACGCGCCTTTGGGGCGACTGACATTCGGGGCGATTCCCTCCGCCTTGCCGACGCTGGCGCCGCTGACGGATGCAATGCGCAAGCGGTTTCCCAAGCTTTCGTTCACGGTGCTGAGCCTCAGCTCTGAAGAAATCCGGCGCTCGCTGGAGGATTTCTCGATTGATGTCGGCGTGACTTATCTTGACAATGAGCCGATCGACCTTGCGGTCTCAAAGCCGCTCTATCTTGAGCGCTACCGGCTGTTTGTGCGTGATGACCATCCGCTGGCGGGGCGCGAGAGCGTTGAGTGGGCCGAGGCGGCGAAGCATCCTGTTTCGTTGCTGACGCCGAACATGCAGAACCGCCGCATCATTGAAAGCGCGTTCCGCAAGGCCGGGGCGCAGGTGGAGCCGGAGCTGGAGAGCAATTCCATCGTCAACCTTTATACCCATGTGCAAATGGCGGGGCTGGCGACCGTGCTGCCGGAGATTTTTATCGGGCTGATGGGGGATACTGCGCGGGTAAGAGCTATTCCGCTCATTGCGCCGGCGGTGGAGCATTCGGTGGGGCTGGTGGCGCATGCCCGTGATCCGCTGCCGAAAGTGGTGAAGGCGATGCTGGATCTGGCTGATGATTACCGGCTGCCGGATTTGCGGGGGTGAACATTATTCAAACAATTCCGCATGCGTTCCGGCTCTGACAAACACAATCTGATTGCCCGAAATCTGGTAAATCAGCAGGAGGTCTCCACCGATGTGGCACTCGCGGTGATCAGCCCAATCGCCTTTCAGTGGGTGATCCAGCCATTCCGGTCCCAGCGGAGCGTTGTTAGCTACAAGAACCAGCATAGCGGCTTTTAAGTGTTGCATGTTGAATCGGCCTGAACGGTTTAGCCGTTCCCAATCCTTAAGAAAGGATTTTGTGAAGTCAGACGAGCGCGGCAATGTCGCGCATTTTGTATCAGCTTGCGGATTTTTCGAGGCCATCAATCAATTCTTCAGCTGACAGAAAGCGAGCGCTACCCGACTTGGCAATTGTGCGAGACTCTTCAATTGCAGCACGGGTTTGGGCGTTGGGAATGCTCAAGTCAAAAGGCAAAGCCTTGTCTTTTGCCACGCGGGTAAGGGTAATGCGGACCAGATCGGACACTGTCAGGCCCATTTCGGCCAAAACATCTGCTGCGTCATTTTTTAATGTCTCGTCAATGCGTGCACGAACGAAAGCTGTCGAGGCCATGGCACTCTCCTTTGTTGGGCTTTCTGTAGCTCACTTGAGCAACAGTGTCCATAAAATCAGGTATGGCGCGCCCATCATAGATTTTGTCTATAATGGAATAGAAACTACCGATTTGATTGGTGTTTTATCGCAGTCTAGAGCCTTTTCAGATGGACGCGTGCCGGAGGATGCATGAATACCCCGATTGATCTCAATCTCGCCCATTCCACCTGTGCGGCTTATGGCAACAGGCCGGATGCGCTGCT
>JANPEK010000032.1:0-13375 GCA_031422915.1 Phyllobacteriaceae bacterium
CTTCCACCAACTGTTCAGGTTTCAGGTTCAAAGCGTGGGCGGGTCTCCAGCCAGACTACGGTCTTCAAAGACCCGGGTCGTGTCGAGCTCCCGCCCACACCCATACTATCACAAATCCAATACACAGGGTCGTCGGGACAAGCCCGACGATGACGAGGGTTGGAGCATGACAGCTGCTTAGCGTCACCCCGTATCCGGCCCGTTGACCGCGTGAAGCGCGAGGCCGTGGCATTCGCGCAGCACATCATCGACTGCGTGAATGCTCCGCTGTCTCCAGCCGGGTGGTAGGCTGGGGCGGAAGATGGAGATACGCATTGGTTTGAACGTGGCTTTGCTTTTGAGCAATTCGTCGCGGCGGGCCTGCCATCTTGCGAGGCGGCGGGCCTGTTTTGGGATGTCGCTGAGGGCGGCCCTCAATGCGCGCATGCGGCTGAAGAGTTGGGCGGCGTTGATGGGTTCGTCAGGTTGCGAAAACGCTTGCGCGAAGTCGCTTGGGTCCCAGGAGCTGGAGAAGCTGGTGTGCGGGTTGGCGTTTTGGTTGAAGTCTTCGAGCGAGAAATGTTTGAGCGGGTCGAGGAGTGCGAAGGACGGGATGCGCGCGGAGTTTGTGGTGGCGAATGATGGGAAGTTTGGCAGGGTTTGGTGCGCGGTGCGGGGCTTCAAAGTCAGACCCCTTGCGGCGATGACGATGAGGCGGCGGAGTGCGGATTCTGCCGGGCGCAGGATGAGGAGGATGGCGCAGTAGAGGCGGTATGGGAGGGTGAAGGATAAGTGTTCGTTTGCAGACACTTGGCGTTGCAGCAGTCCCCTCTCCGTCGGCTTCGCCGACCCCTCTCCCCGCAAGCGGGGCGAGGTTAAATCAAGCGCCGGGCTTTTAACCTCGCCCCTTTGGGGAGAGGTGTCGGCGAAGCCGACGGAGAGGGGACTGCCGCAAGCCACGGGCACCATCACCGCCTTCACCCTCCCACACCGACTCTACGCGGCAATCCTGATGATTCTGCGCCCGGCAGAATCCGCGCTTCGCCGCCTCATCGTCATCGCCGCTCGGGGTTTGATCGTTAAGCCCCGCACCGCACAGCAACTCTTGCCAAACTTCCCGTCATTCGCAGCCAGCAACGCATCGCGCATCCCATCCTTCGCCCTCCTCGACCCGCTCAAACATTTCTCACTCGAAGATTTCAACCAAAACGCCAACCCAAACACCAGCTTCTCCAGCTCCTGGAACCCAAGCGACTTCGCGCAATCCCTTTCGCAACCCGACGAACCCATCAACGCCGCCCAACTTTTCAGCCGCATGCGCGCCCTGAGAGCCGCGCTCAGTGACATCCCAAAACAAGCCCGCCGCCTCGCAAGATGGCAGGCTCGCCGCGATTTGGCGCTCAAGGCCAAGCGTCCCACACGTATCTCAATCTTCCGCCCCGGCCTCCCGCCCGGCTGGCGGCAGCGTTCGATCCACGCAGTCGATGATGTGCTGAGAGAGTGCCACGGCTTGGCGCTGCATGCGGTCAACGGGCCGGATACAAGCTGAGCATTGACAGCACAAATGGTCGTTTTTACTCAAAAAACCCCCAAAACTTCGTCATTCCGGGGCCGCGACCTGTCGCGCTGAAGCCTTGGCTTAGGCGGAAGCCTCGGCGAAGGCGGATGCCGTTGGCGGTTGTGAATCAAATCAGCTGCAGACGATCAACCCAACCACTGCAACTCATTCGGCGCCAGCTTTGCTTCACCGTCGCCACCGGAATGAACCAAATCCGATCTGCGGCGTTATGGCAGCGTTGGGCGTCATTAAAGGGATTAGATTTAATTCAGTCGGATGCCCGACAATTTGGATACCATCATGGACAGTTTCGATCCGGTATTTCTCGCCCGAATGCAGTTTGCATTTACCATCGGCTTTCACATTATTTTCCCCGCGTTTACCATCGGCCTCGCCAGTTTCTTGGCGGTCCTGAACGGCCTGCACCGCGCAACCGGCAATCAGACCTATCTTGATGTGTTCGACTATTGGAAACGCATTTTTGCCATCACGTTTGGCATGGGCGTCGTCTCCGGCATTGTCATGAGCTACCAGTTTGGCACCAACTGGAGCGTTTTTGCGGACAAGACCGGACCGGTCCTGGGACCGCTGATGGGATACGAGGTTCTGACAGCGTTCTTCCTCGAGGCCGGGTTTCTTGGCGTGATGCTGTTTGGCCGCGAGCGGGTCGGGCCGGGATTGCACCTGTTTGCCACCGCAATGGTAGCCGTCGGCACCTTCATTTCTTCATTCTGGATCTTGTCCGTGAACAGCTGGATGCAAACCCCGGCCGGTTACGCCATGAACGAGGTGGGGCAGTTTGTTGTCACAAGCTGGATGGAGGTCATTTTCAATCCGTCTTTCCCCTACCGGCTGGTGCACATGGTGCTGGCGGCATACCTCACAACCGCGTTCGTTGTCGGCGCAGTCGGCGCTTGGCATCTGTTGAAAAAGCAGACCAATCCGGCGGCACGCATCATGTTTTCCATGGCGATGTGGATGGCGGCAATAGTCGCGCCGATCCAGATCATGGCGGGCGATTTGCATGGCCTCAACACACTCGAATACCAGCCGCGCAAGGTCGCCGCGATGGAAGGCCATTTTGAAACGCAACAAGGCGCGCCGCTGATCCTGTTCGGCATACCCAACTCGAAGGAAGAGCGCGTTGATTACAAGATCGAAATCCCCAAGCTCGGCAGCCTGATCCTGACGCATGATTTGAACGGCGAAATCAAGGGTCTGAAGGAGTGGCCGGTGGCCGAGCGCCCGCCTGTCGGGCCGGTGTTCTGGGCATTCCGCATCATGGTCGGCATCGGCTTTGCAATGCTTGGCATCGGGATCTGGAGCCTCTGGCTGCGTTATCGCGGCGCGCTGTACCAGACGCCTTGGCTGCACCGCGCGGCAATTGCCATGGGTCCTTCCGGCTTCATCGCATTGCTTGCGGGATGGACTGTAACCGAAGTCGGTCGTCAGCCCTACACCGTCTACGGATTGCTGCGCACATCAGAATCTTCGTCTGCCATTGACGCCGCCGCAGTCGGCGCATCCTTGATTGCCTTCGTCGTTGTCTACTTTGTCCTGTTCGGCGCCGGCATTTTCTACATTTTCCGCGAGATGGCCAAGACACCGGAACGCAACGAGGAAGGACTGCCGACGGACGAGCCAATCCGCGCGGCAGGCATTACCCCTGCAATCGAATTGGCCGTGGAACGGGAGGCGTAAATGGAACTTGATTATCCACTCATCTGGGCCGCACTGATCGCATTTGCCGTGCTTGCCTATGTCATCCTCGACGGCTTTGACCTTGGCATCGGTATCCTGTTTCCGTTTTTCACGGCAGAGAAAGACCGCGACATGATGATGAACTCGGTCGCCCCGGTTTGGGACGGCAACGAGACGTGGCTGGTGCTGGGAGGGGGCGGGCTGTTTGCCGTGTTCCCCCTCGCCTACGCAGTCATCATGCCCGCGCTTTATGCGCCGATCATTATCATGTTGCTGGCGCTGGTTTTTCGCGGCGTCGCCTTCGAGTTTCGCTGGAAAACACAGCGCGGCAAATTCCTCTGGGACTGGGCGTTTGCAGGCGGCTCGCTGCTTGCGACGTTCGCGCAAGGCGTAGCTCTTGGTGCACTTGTGCAAGGCATTCCCGTTGCAGGCCGCGCCTATGCCGGCGGCTGGTGGAACTGGCTGACGCCGTTCAGCCTGACCACCGGCGTCGCGCTGGTCGTCGGCTACGCGCTGCTTGGCGCTGGCTGGCTGATCTACAAGACGGAAGGCACATTGCAAGACCGGGCATTTCAGGCGGCAAAAATCACCGGCATCGCCACTCTTGCCCTGATCGGCATCGTCAGCCTGTGGACGCCTTTCCTCAATCCGGATTTGATGAACCGCTGGTTTGCGTTCCCTCAGTTGATTTACACCGCTCCGGTTCCACTGATGGTGCTTGGATGCGCCTGGCTCTTGTACACCGGCATCGAAAAACGCCACGAATTGCAGCCGTTTTTGGCGTCGCTCGCGCTATTCACGCTGTGCTACATCGGTCTTGGCATCTCGTTCTTTCCCTACATCGTGCCGTTCTCGGTGACGATCTGGCAGGCGGCCGGGCCAGAGAACTCGCTGAAATTCCTGCTGGCGGGCACAGTCGTGCTGGTGCCGATGATCCTTGCCTACACGGCATGGAGCTATTGGGTCTTCCGCGGCAAGGTCTCAGTGGAGGGTGGCTACCATTAGACAGCCTGTCTCAAAAGTGTCGCGGCTGCTGTGGTTTGGCGGCATTTGGTTCGCCAGCGTCCTTGCGCTCGGGGCTGTGGCCTACGCAATCCGGCTGGTTTTGATGCCTTGAAAAATTGCGCCAAAAGCGCCCGAAGCACCACTTTGCACTGTCAAAAACCGGTGTTATAGGGTCTGGCAATGGCCATCCGGCCTGACATGCGTCTCCCGCGAATGAAGGAAAATCCATGGCCAAGATCAAGGTAGCAAACCCCGTCGTTGACCTCGACGGCGACGAAATGACCCGGATTATCTGGGATTTCATCAAGGCAAAGCTGATTCACCCTTATCTTGACCTCGACATTGAATATTACGACCTTTCCGTTGAAAACCGCGACGCCACCAGCGATCAGGTGACCATTGACGCCGCTCATGCCATCAAGAAACACGGCGTCGGCATCAAGTGCGCAACCATTACACCGGACGAGCAGCGCGTTGAAGAATTCAAACTGAAGAAAATGTGGAAATCGCCGAACGGCACCATCCGAAACATTTTGGGCGGCGTCATTTTCCGCGAGCCGATCATCTGCAACAACGTGCCGCGCCTAGTGCCGGGCTGGACAAAGCCGATTATCGTTGGCCGCCATGCCTTTGGCGACCAATATCGCGCCACCGACTTCCGCTTCCCCGGCAAGGGCAAGCTGTCGATCAAGTTCACCGGCGAGGACGGCACTGTCATCGAGCATGAAGTCTACCAGTCACCGGGCGACGGCGTGGCGATGGCGATGTATAATCTCGATGAATCGATCTTCGAGTTCGCCCGCGCCTCGCTGAATTACGGCCTGCTTCGCGGCGTGCCGGTTTATCTTTCGACCAAGAACACCATCCTGAAAGCCTATGACGGGCGCTTCAAGGACATATTCCAGGAAGTCTACGAAAACGAATTCGCTGCCGCGTTCAAGGAAAAGAAAATCTGGTACGAGCACCGGCTGATCGATGACATGGTGGCCTCAGCGCTGAAATGGTCGGGTGGTTACGTCTGGGCCTGCAAAAACTATGACGGCGACGTGCAATCCGACATCGTGGCGCAGGGCTTCGGATCGCTCGGCCTGATGACGTCAGTGCTAATGACGCCGGACGGCAAGGTCGTCGAAGCGGAAGCGGCGCACGGCACGGTTACACGCCACTACCGTCAACACCAGAAGGGCGAGGAAACCTCGACCAACTCCATTGCTTCCATCTTCGCATGGACGCGGGGTTTGGCACACCGAGCCAAGCTCGATGGCAACAAGGACCTGATGAAATTCTCGCTGACGCTGGAAAAGGTTTGTGTCGCAACGGTTGAGAGCGGCTTTATGACCAAGGATTTGGCGCTGCTGATCGGCCCCGACCAGCCATGGCTGTCAACGACAGGCTTCCTCGACAAGATCGACGAAAACCTGCGTATCGCGATGGCGGACTGACCATGGGCGGCGCGGAACGCCTCGCAAAGGCCCGCATCTGCGCCGCCAACAATGTTGATTGGTACCTATGCGTGTTCCGCGCACACGGGCTGCAAGATGCGCGAATCACATCGCATTGGGAGAGCCGCGCGCTCGCACCGCCCTATTATTCCAATCTCGTCACGCTTTCCTCTGACACACAAGACGAACAACTGGCCGCAATCGAACGACTTGCGGCTGATCTTGAGCGGCCATTTGCGCTGAAAGACTCTTTCGCCAAGCTGCCGCTGGAGACCTTCGGTTTCAAACCATTGTTCGATGCCGAGTGGATTTGGCATCAGCCGGTTGCGGCGACGGTTTCGTCCGCGACCGGCTGGGAGCAAATCAGCAGCGATCCGGAACTGATCCTGTGGGAGCAAGGGTGGAACGGCACTTCACCTGCACAAACACGGACATTTTTAGCTTCAATGCTTGCTGATGACGATATCGCCTTTTTCGGCTTGAAAAATAACGGCCAATATTCTGCCGGATGCATCGCCAACAGATCGCCTGGCGCGACGGGATTCTCAAATTTCTTCGCTCCTGAAGCCGGCAGGTTGAAATGCATGACATCTGCTGTGGCAGCAGTCGCAAGTTTTGGCGAAGGCCTTCCGGTAGTTGGCTATGAGCGCGGACAGGATTTGGAGACCGCACTGGCAGCAGGATTTCAAAGCGTCGGCAAATTGCGCGTGTGGGAGAGGAAAGCATGAAAAATCTGACGATAAGGCCAATGGAGCCAAGCGATCTTGAAGGCTGGCGCGCGCTTTGGGATGGCTATCTGACTTTCTATGAAAGTGCGCTGACAGAAGAAATGACGGCGCTCACCTGGTCGCGACTGCATGATATGACCGTGCCGCTGCACGGCTGGATCGCTTTGCTGGACGGCAAGCCGGTCGGCTTCACCCATTCACAGGAACATTTGTCCACATGGTCCGCCGGGCCTTACGTCTATCTCGAAGACCTGTTTGTCGATGTATCCGCGCGCGGCAGCGGCGCAGGGCGGGCGCTGATCAACGCTGTTTACGATCATGCTGGCACTGTCGGAGCCGCCAAGGTCTATTGGCAAACCGCGCGAACCAACACGACCGCCCGGCACCTTTATGACAGCATCGCCGAAGACTCCGGGTTTATGGTCTACCAACGCAAAGAAAACTCTTCAGGTGCGTAAGAACATCAGGGCATTCTCAAACATGGAGTGCGTATATGAAGTGGTGTCGACCGACACGTCACCCGGCTGCCGCTCGTCGCCCGCCAAACAACATGTCCGGCATTCCGTGTGACCTTGATTGGTTCTGAAGCCTTAAAGTGCCGCCCTGACCGCAGCAATCGCTTCATTGGCCTTTGAGCCGTCCGGCCCGCCAGCCTGCGCCATGTCAGGTCGCCCGCCGCCACCCGCGCCGCCGAGCGCGGCAGATGCAATGCGCACGAGATCAACAGCGGAAAATCTGCCCGTCAGATCATCGGTGACACCAACGACCGCAGACGCTTTGCCATCCTCAGCAACACCAATGAAAACCACCACACCGGAGCCGATTTGCTTTTTGGCGTCATCGGCAAGCGGCTTGAGGTCTTTTGGCTGAACGCCAGTGACGGACTTGCCGGTGAAGGCGACGCCGTTGACGGTCTCCGACGCCGCGCCGCCGGAACCGCTGCCGCCAAGCGCCAGCTGTTTGCGGGCCTCGGTCAGTTCACGCTCCAGCTTGCGGCGCTCGTCGACAAGGGTTTCCACCCGGGTCAAGACCTCCGACGGTGTCGTTTTCAGCGTTGAGGCGAGCGCCTTCATGCGCCGGTCCTGCTCATCCAGATAGGCGCGCGCGTCACTCGCGGTTACGGCTTCCATGCGCCGCACGCCAGACGCGACTGCACCTTCGGCCAAAATGCGCACAAGGCCGATATCACCGGTCTGACGCACATGCGTGCCGCCGCACAGTTCAGTGGAATAAGGTTTGCCGGCCTTGTCGCCATGCAGCGCCGTGCCCATCGACACGACGCGGACCTCATCGCCGTACTTCTCGCCAAACAGCGCCATGGCACCTTCAGCGATCGCATCATCGACAGCCATCAGGCGCGTGGTGACCGGCGCGTTCTGCAGGATGATTTCATTGGCCATGGTCTCGACTTCGGCCAACTCGGCATCCGAGATGGGCTTTGGATGCGAAAAATCGAAGCGCAGCCGGTCCTGCGCGACAAGTGAGCCCTTCTGCGCAACATGGGTTCCGAGGACGTGGCGCAGCGCCTCGTGCAGAAGGTGGGTGGCAGAGTGATTCGCGCGCAGGCGGGTGCGGCGGGTGCCATCGACATTCAAGTGTGCAGGCGCGCCAAGCTTGACCGTGCCGTCAGTGACGGTCGCAAGATGAACGAATACGCCGTCGCCCTTCTTCTGCGTCTCGCGCACAGCAAGCGAGAAGCCTTCGCCGGATATCGTTCCCGTGTCGCCCTGTTGACCGCCGGACTCGCCGTAGAAGGGAGTTTGGTTCACCACAACGGCGATCTCGTCGCCCTTGGATGAAGACTGGACTTCGGCGCCAGACTTCACGAGCGCAGTGATCACGCCTTCTGCGGTCTCGGTTTCATAGCCAAGGAATTCGGTCACACCGACACGATCCTTGACCGAGAACCAGACAGTTTCCGTCGCCGCATCACCGGACCCGGCCCAATTGGCGCGAGCCTCGGCCTTCTGGCGCTCCATGGCGGTGGAGAACGCATCAGTGTTGACCGTAATTCCGCGCTGACGCAACGCATCTTGCGTCAAATCGAGGGGGAAGCCGTACGTGTCATACAATTTGAACGCCGTCTCGCCATCCAGTTCGCCGCCCGTCTCAAGCGCTTCCGTGGCATTTTCGAGCAGCGAAAGGCCTCGCTCCAGCGTCTTCCGGAACTTGTTCTCTTCAAGCTTGAGTGTCTCGGAGATCAGCGGTTGCGCACGCACGAGCTCGGGATACGCAAGGCCCATTTCCTTGACCAGCGTCGGGACCAGCCGGTGCATCAACGGATCGCGCGCGCCGAGAAGCTGCGCATGGCGCATGGCGCGACGCATGATCCGGCGCAGAACATAGCCGCGACCCTCGTTGGACGGCAGCACGCCATCGGTAACAAGGAATGACGAGGCGCGCAAATGATCGGCAATCACCCTGTGCGAGGCGCGGTTTGCACCCACAGCCGGAACGCCGGTAGCCTCTTCTGACGCGCGGATCAGCGCTTTGAACAGGTCGATATCGTAATTGTCGTGCTCGCCTTGCAACACTGCGGCGACGCGCTCAAGGCCCATGCCGGTGTCGATGGAAGGACGCGGCAACGCGACACGCTCTTCTTTCGTTACCTGCTCGAACTGCATGAACACAAGGTTCCAGATTTCAATAAAGCGGTCACCATCCTCATCCGGCGACCCAGGAGGGCCACCCGCGATTTTGTCACCGTGGTCAAAGAAGATTTCTGAACAAGGCCCACATGGACCGGTGTCGCCCATCGCCCAAAAATTGTCCGACGTTGGAATGCGGATGATCCGGTCGTCCGAAAATCCGCCGATGCGCTTCCACAGCGACGCAGCTTCATCGTCCGTGTGATAGACAGTGACCAGAAGCCGCTTGGCATCGAGCGCGTATTCCTTGGTCAAGAGGTTCCACGCGAACTCGATTGCGCGCTCCTTGAAATAGTCACCGAACGAGAAATTGCCCAGCATTTCAAAGAACGTGTGGTGCCGGGCAGTGTAGCCGACATTGTCGAGATCATTGTGCTTGCCACCGGCGCGCACGCATTTCTGCGATGTGGCGGCACGCGAATATGGCCGCTGCTCAAGGCCGGTGAACACATTCTTGAACTGCACCATGCCGGCATTGGTGAACATCAGCGTCGGATCATTGCGCGGCACCAAGGGTGATGACGCCACGACCTCATGTCCGTTCTTGCCGAAATAGTCGAGAAACACCGACCGTATCTCGTTGACGCCGCTCATCAATCACCCCTGCCCTGCCGCGCAGTCTCAGCCGCACATGTCTATGGAATGGTCAGCTATTAGCGACCGGCTGGCAGTCTGTCCAGAATTGCAAAAGGTGGAAGGGCAACAGACACCCAAAAAGCAAAAACGGCCGGAAACCCGACCGCCTTGCAAAAGCATCATCGCACGCCGGTTACATGCTGGCGGCATCATCCAGATCATCGCTGTCGCTTCCCTTGTCGACCAGAAGCTTCTCGCCAAGGAGACCCGCGCTCTGGCGCAGAAGCGCTTCAATCTCGTTGGCAAGCTCTGGATTGTCACGCAGGAACAGCTTGGCATTGTCGCGGCCCTGGCCAAGACGCTGCGAATTATAGGAAAACCACGAGCCGGACTTCTCGACGATGCCCGCCTTGACGCCAAGATCGACCAGTTCGCCGGTCTTCGACACGCCTTCACCATACATGATGTCGAATTCGACCTGCTTGAAGGGAGGCGCCATCTTGTTCTTGACGACCTTGATGCGGGTCTGGTTGCCAACCACTTCTTCACGGTCCTTGACCGCGCCGATGCGGCGGATGTCGAGACGCACGGACGCGTAGAACTTCAGCGCATTGCCGCCGGTGGTGGTCTCGGGTGAGCCAAACATCACACCGATCTTCATGCGGATCTGGTTGATAAAGATAACCATGCAGTTGGACTTGGAGATGGAGGCCGTCAGCTTGCGCAGCGCCTGACTCATCAAACGCGCCTGAAGACCCGGCAGCGAATCGCCCATCTCGCCTTCAATTTCCGCCCGTGGTGTCAAAGCAGCCACCGAATCGATAACCAGAACATCAACAGCGCCGGACCTGACCAAAGTATCGGCAATCTCAAGCCCCTGCTCGCCCGTGTCCGGCTGCGAAATCAGCAGATTTTCAAGATCCACTCCAAGCTTGCGGGCATAGACCGGGTCAAGCGCATGCTCGGCATCGATAAAGGCGGAAATGCCGCCCTTTTTCTGCGCCTCGGCAATGACATGCAGCGCCATCGTGGTCTTGCCGGAGCTTTCCGGGCCATAGATTTCGATGATGCGGCCTTTCGGCAAACCGCCAATGCCCAGCGCAATGTCGAGGCCGAGCGAACCGGTGGAAATGGTCTCGATTTCAACAATCTGCTCATTGCGGCCGAGCCGCATGATCGACCCTTTGCCGAATGCCCGCTCAATCTGCGCGAGCGCGGCATCAATAGCCTTGGTTTTATCCACTGAATTGTCCTCAACAAGCCGCAACGAATTCTGAGCCATGATACAACACCCCTGTGCCATTCTAGAAGAGCGGATAACACCGCCGGATGAGAATTATGTATCTGGTTTGTTCTTATTTGGCAAGAGGCACTATCTCATTGTATTTGTTATATTTTCCTATTTATGTTCTTTTTTTGTTTTGCAACTTTGTCTATCAACCGGAATCACGTGTTGGTAGAAACCTGTGCAAATCCTAAATATCAAGCGCAATGTCTGACTATCGGGATTCGCAGCGCGCTCATCCGCAAACTGATTCTTGTTGTCTTGCTGTAGCTGAATGCACCGCTACAAACTTCGGCAATGACACCCACAATTCGATTCCTGATTGGCGTGGACGGCGGCGGAACCAGCTGCCGCGCGGCCGTCGCCAGTCCAGACGGCACTATTCTGGGACGGGGCGAGGCCGGCTCGTCAAACATCACAACCAATCTGGATGGCGCAGCGCAAAGCATCATGTCGGCAATCCGCAGTGCATTTGCCGCCGCTGCGATCAGTGAAGACGCGATGCCTCACTGTGCCGCCGTGCTCGGCCTCGCGGGGGCCAATGTCGGCGATTTTGCCAAACGGCTGGCTGAGCGGCTGCCCTTTGCGCTGACGGAAATCGAGAGCGACGCAACGATCGCGCTGCAAGGGGCGCTTGAAGACGGTGACGGCGCAATCGCGATCCTTGGCACAGGTTCGGCGTTCCTGTCGCGCAAGGGCGAAACGCTGCGTCTGATCGGCGGATGGGGGTTCCAACTGAGCGACCTCGGCGGCGGCGCGCGGCTTGGACGCGACGCGCTTGAACTGGCGATTCTGGCGTATGACGGCGTTGCGGAAACGTCGGCTCTGACGGACGAAATTCTCGGCATGTTTGAGCGTGGGCCGGACGGGATAGTGCTGTTTGTCCAAACGGCAAAGCCGGTGGATTATGGCAAGTTCGCACCGCTGGTCATGCGCCATCTGCAAGACGGCGACGCCAATGCGCGGCAATTGCTCGGCGCAGCAGCGAAGACTGTGGACGCGGCGTTTGATGCTCTGGACAAAGACGGCGTCGAGCGCATCGCGCTGCTCGGCGGACTGGCGAAATTCTATCCGGACCATTTGGCAGAGCGGCACCGGCAACGCCTCGTGCCGCCTAAAAATGATGCGTTGACAGGGGCGGTGCAGCTTGCAGCCAAACTCGCTGCGAATGGTGCCCACGGCGCTGGCAGGGCAAAAAGATGAAGCGCCCGAAGCTGCTCGGCATCGGCGGCGCCCACATCGACCGGCGTGGCGTGATGGCGGCGGACTACATCGCCGGCGCATCGATACCCGGCAAGATGACCGAAGAAGCCGGCGGCGGTGTGTTCAATGCGCTGCGCGTAGCAGTGCAGTTCGGCGTTTCCGCCAGCCTCATCTCCGTTCGAGGGGGCGATGCGGCAGGCGAACTGGTAGCAACTGAGGCAAAAAAGGCGGGTATTGAGGATCTGTCTTCGACGTTTCTTGACCGCACCACGGCAAGCTACACAGCGCTACTTGACCGGCACGGCGATGTCGTTGCAGCGCTTGCAGACATGGACATTTACGAGAAGGCCCTGCCCCGTCAGATCACCCTGCGCAAGACGCGCGATGCGATTGATGCGGCCGATGCGCTGTTGATTGATGCCAACATCCCGGAAGAGTCAATGGTCCGGCTCATGCGTATCGCGGCGCAGAAACCGGTATATGCGCTGGCGATTTCCCCAGCCAAAGCAGTACGACTTCGGCCGATTTTGGGGCTGCTTGCGGCCCTGTTTCTCAACAAGCGTGAGGCACGGGCGATACTGGGTCTGGCCCCGGATGATACGTCGAACAGCGGCGAGTTGGCGTTATCCCTGAGCGGCCTTGGACTGTCGCATGCGGTTCTGACCGATGGCGCAGATGCCGTCTGCATGCTGGATGATGGTAACACTCAGCTTTTTACTCCGCCCGTATCGGAACATGTCGGAGATGTTACAGGCGCGGGCGATGCATTGGCCGGGGCTAATCTGGCCGCGCTGCTGAACGGCGGAACATTCGAAAGTGCCGTGGAGCAAGGCTTGGCCGCCGCGTCAGTGACAGTGGAAACCTTAACCTCCGTGGCCGATTTCTCATCCAAGGGGAGGTTTCAAACCTTGCTCGCCCAGATCACGACCGCGAAGCCCGACAATTGACAAAATCGTCGCGCAACCCGCGCACGCCTACCGTTCACTACAGTACACAGGACCAACATGCCGCACTCGCCAGAACTCCTGCCGGAAGTCTCAAAAGCCCTGAGAGCAGGCAAGCCCGTCGTCGCGCTCGAGTCAACGATCATCACCCACGGCATGCCTTATCCGCAGAATGCCGAAATGGCAGCAAGGGTTGAGGCGATCATTCGCCAGGAAGGCGCCGTCCCGGCGACAATCGCCGTTGTCGGCGGGCGCTTGAAAATCGGGCTGAGCGTTGCAGAGCGCGTGGCATTGGCGCAGGTCGCT
>JANPEK010000033.1:0-3015 GCA_031422915.1 Phyllobacteriaceae bacterium
GCAGACGGCCTTGCGGTGAGCGCAGCCTTCCAGCGCAGCACATTGGTCAGGTTTTCCGGCAATGCGATCTTGGCCGGCTTCATGAAATCCATGGCAACCAGCCCTGTTATGTCGGCAATCGAGAACGCATCGCCAGCCGCAAACTCGCGCGACGCCAGTTCCTTGTCCATCATCTCCAGAAACGCGATCACTTTCGGCTTGTTGATCTCGCCCCATTCGGGAACCTGCGGCACTTCCCACTCCTTCATCGCCGGATGGACATGGCGGAACGCGGCAGCGACGGCGGCGAACAGATTCAGTTCCAGCCGCCGGTTCCACATTTCGACGGTGGCTTTGCCAAGTGCACCTGTGCCAAACAGCGCCGGTTCCGGATGCAACTCTTCAAAATAGCGGCATATGGCAACGGATTCCGTCAAGATCGTGCCGTCATCAAGCTCCAGCACGGGAAGCCGCTGCAACGGGTTGCGGCTGCTCACAGTGTCGCTTTTATGCTCCATTGCGGCCATATCCACAGGCACGAGCGGCACTTCGATGCCCTTTTCGGCGAGAAAAATGCGTACACGTCGTGGATTTGGAGCGCGGCCGCCATCATAGAGCTTCATGTCATTTTCCTCCTGGGTGTTCATTCAAACCCAAACGCCCGGCGAAGGAAAGCTGTCAATTTGTACCAGAAGTCATGCGGCGCATCATTGGCTGCGGCAAAGCGGTCGTGCGTCTTGCGCCAGACAGAGGGACTGTCAAATTCTCCCTGCCAGACCCCCTTCCCGGCCTTCGTTGCCGCTGCCTCTTCTGCAAGATAATCGCCGTAGGAAACCGCCCAACCGGACAAAACCATCTGGCGGTTCAAATTGATCTGTCCGGCAGTGCACGTCCCCAAGAACCGGCCGTATTTGTCGTCCTGCCAGCCGGTGCAGTCGACGGCACGGCCCTTGGCCAACGCGGCAAGATGCTTCCTCGCCTCACGCCCGCACGGGTACACGCCGGTCTTGCCCGTACAAGTCTGGCCAAACTCCGGAGCGTCGATGCCTTCAAGGCGGATTTTGCGCCCGGCAAGCATGAGTGTATCGCCGTCCAGCACGACAGCAGTTCCACGCTGGTTGACCTGTTCAATCTGGCCATAACGCACGACAGCAAACACCAGAAACCCGAAGAAGCCGAGCGTCATCAGCCAATCAAGAACAACTAATCGCGGGCGCGGCGAGGAACTTCGGTATGCGCGACGGTAGGCCAAAAAAACACCTTTGAAATCAATTGGAACGTGCGGCAAGGAACCGTTCATTAATCATGCCGCGATAGGGTTCCTTCACCATATATCCTCAAGGAAGACGAGCAAGACGTTCAAAATGAAGCCGGTGCGTTCGGGTATTGCCGACAAGAACATTGTTGACCGCACAAAGCGCACCCGTAATCCGGATGTCGCCAGAACGATCAGACGCACCCGTGACCGGCTGAATGAGGGCGGAACGGCTGATTTCACCGCTGAACTCTTGAAAGTCCATGCGCGCACGATGGTGGCGCTGATACCGGCGATCCCGTTGATATTGCTGACTGTCACCAGCATTGCAATGCTTGCCGGGTTTGGCCCGCAGGCCATACTCTGGGCCGCTGTTTCATCAGCCTTTTACGGCTTTCTGGGCTACATGGCACAGAAGCTGGAGCAGACGGCCACGTTGGACGTCGATGTGGCTGCATGGTCAAGCCGGATGCTGGTGGCCCATGTCGGCGCAGGCATTTGCTGGGCCTGGTTTGCAGCGTTCGACTGCGACGCCTGCGGGCAGACACAATCCAGCGTATTGCAGGCGGTGATCCTGCTGTTGGCGATGGCTTCAACTGCCATCGTAACGGCAACATTGCGCCGCGCCTTGATGCTGTCATTTTGTTTGCCGGTGGCCGCTTACACCGCTTTCACCGCCAATCTGCGCGACCCCTCGCAAGCGGCGATGGTGGTCACGCTGGTTTCGGCCGTGATGTTCTTTTCGTTCATCAGCAATTTTCATAACCAGTCCGCACGGCAAAGCCTTGAACATCAATCCGAAAAGGATGCGCTGATCGCTGAACTTGAAACAGCCAAGAGCATGTCGGACGGCGCACGCGGGCGGGCGGAGGAGGCAAACCTTGCCAAGTCGCGGTTTCTTGCATCCATGAGCCACGAGCTGCGCACGCCGCTCAACGCCATTCTGGGCTTCTCCGAGGTGATGGCCAATGAAGTGCTCGGGCCGATGGAGAACGGCACATACAAGGAATATGCGCAGGACATCAACGACAGCGGCCAGCATCTCTTGAATCTCATCAATGAGATCCTCGACCTGTCGCGGGTTGAGGCAGGTCGGCACGAACTCACAGAAGAGGTCATGCGGCTTTCCGACATTGCCGAGGACGCGATACACCTTGTTGCACTAAAAGCACGCAGCAAGGACATCAGGGTCATTTCCAATTTTGAAACCGCACTCCCCCACATCTGGGCCGATGAACGTTCAGTGCGCCAGATCATGCTGAACCTTCTGTCCAACGCCGTGAAATTCACCCCCGTCGGCGGTGAAATCAGCATTCACGTCGGCTGGACCAATGGCGGCGGGCAATATGTGTCGGTCAAGGACAACGGCCCGGGCATTGCGGAAGACGAGATTCCGGTCGTGCTGTCAGCATTCGGCCAAGGCTCCATCGCCATCAAAAACGCCGAGCAGGGCACGGGCCTGGGCTTGCCAATCGTGCAGGCGCTGATCCAGTTGCACGGCGGCAAATTCGACCTGCGCTCCAAGCTGCGCGAAGGCACCGAAGCGATTGCAGTGTTTCCGCGCGACCGGGTGCTGAAAGCGCGGAAGAAGATGGAAGAGGCTGGGACTTTGGTGGTGGTGGAGAGCGTGAAGAAGTTTGGGTGAGAGGTGGGTTTTGGGCTGGCCTCGGCAGCAGCCCCCTCTCCGTCGGCTTCGCCGACACCTCTCCCCAAAAGGGGCGAGGTTAAACCCAACCATCGCGGCTTTAGCCTCGCCCCGCTTGCGGGGAGAGGTGTCGGCG
>JANPEK010000034.1:0-6139 GCA_031422915.1 Phyllobacteriaceae bacterium
GCTTGCGGCAGCCAGATGCGCCAGAATAACTTGCTTGGCGACATGCCGTAGGCGCGGCCTGCCTCCAATTGCCCGCGCGGCGTCCCGGCAAAGGCACCGCGCATGACTTCGGCTTCATAGCCCGCAAACGAGAGCGTCAAAGCCAGAAGCCCGTACGGCCACGCTTGTCTGAGGTATGGCCACATCCAGGAATCGCGAATGCCTTCAATTTGCGGGAACAGCGAACCAAGACCGTAGTAGAGCAGCCATAATTGCAGCAGCAGGGGCGTGCCGCGAATGACGGTGCAGAAGACTTTTGCGGGCCATGCGAGCCACCTCGGACCTGTTACTTGAACAAGACCGATTGGCACCGCCAGCGCGAAACCGAAGGCGACGCTGAGCACCAGAACCCAGATGGTGCGCCAGATGCCTTGCAAGGCAAGCGGGCCATATTCGGGCAGCCAATCCCAGCGCATGCGGGTGGCAGCATAAAAGACAAAAAGCGCAACCAGAACAAGGAACACAATACGATGCGGCGAGGTCCAGCTGACGGCATGTGCATCGACAATTTTTGGCTTTGATGCAATTATTTCTGCCATCACGCCGCCCTCGGCAGGCCGCGTGCGGCGCTTTTCTCGACGCGGGAAAGAATGACGCTGGAAAGCAGTGTAATCGCCAGATAGAGCGCTCCGGCGGCCATGAAGAAGGTGAAATAGGCCTTGGTCGTGCCTGCCGCCTGCCTTGTTTCCAACACCAGCTCGTTGAAGCCGACGACCGCGAGTAGCGCAGTGTCCTTGGTGACCACAAGCCAGAGGTTTGACAGACCGGGCAAGGCGTAAGGCAACATGCCGGGCAGCGTCACCCGCCGCAGCGTCTTCCAAGGCGACATGCCGTACACGCGCGCCGCCTCAATCTGGCCCGGCGGCAGCGCAAGGATTGCACCGCGCAGGACCTCGGTGTGATAGGCTCCCTGCACAATGCCCAACACCATGATTCCGGCGGCGATGCCGCTGATGTCCACTGGCGGACGCCCCATTGTGGCAAGGACATCGTTGATGAAACTGGTGCCGCCATAATAGAGCAAGAGGATCAGGACCAATTCGGGCACAGCGCGAATGATGGTCGTATAAGCCTCGGCGATGTCCTTTGCGACCGGCCCGCCGTAGAGTTTGGCGGACGCGCCAAGAGTGCCGAGAACCAGTCCGATTGCATAGGCGCCGACGGCGATTGTCAGCGTGTTGACAAGCCCACGAAGCAGATTGCCGCCCCAGCCCGGAGGCGAGGGCGACAGAAGTTCAAGCGTGCCAAGCGCCAGCATCGGCTGCAGGGCGCTTGCCATAATACTCATCGGGCGGGTGCCCTAAGACAGGATTTCGGGGTCAACGATCAGCCGCCGTAGACGTCGAAGGTGAAGTATTTTTTGGTGATCTCGTCGTACTTGCCGCTCTTGCGCACTGCTTCGATGGCAGCGTTGAACTTGTCCTTCAACTCAGCTTCGCCTTGACGCACGCCGACGCCGACGCCAGCGCCGAGAACCGCCGCGTCATCCGCCACATTGCCTTTGCTTTCGCAGCAGGCTTTGCCGGCGTCCGAAGATAAAAATGCGTCAAGTGCGATGGCATCGGCTTGTGTTGCGTCAATGCGGCCAGCCGACAAATCCTGGTTGGCTTCGTCCTGTGTCTGGTATTCCTTGATCTCGGAGGCAACCGGACCAAAGTGCTTCTTGGCATAGTCGGCGTGGACTGTGGACACCTGTACGCCGAGAATCTTGCCCTTCAGGCCTTCGGGTGATGCGTCGAAGGCGACGCCTTTCGCGCCGATAATGCCGGTCGGTGTGTTGTAGTATTTGTTGGAGAAGTCGATGGTTTTCATGCGCTCTTCGGTGATCGACATGGATGCCATAATAGCGTCAATTTTCTTGGCAGTGAGCGCCGGGATGATGCCGTCCCACGCGACGGGCGTGACCACGCATTCGAGCTTGGCTTCGGCACAGACAGCGCCAATGATTTCCACTTCCCAGCCGACCCAGTTTCCGGAAGCATCCGGCGAGGCGAACGGCGGATAGGGTTCGGCAGCGATGCCGACCTTGACGGCTTCCGCCTGCGCTGCGCCGGCAAACGCCACTGCGGCAAACAATGCTGCAAGAATAAGTTTCGGACCTTTCATTGCGGTATTCTCCCTGTTGGTTTTCTTGTTGTGAAACTGACTACTCATGAAACAGATTTGAGGAATTGCCTCAGCCGTTCGGATTTCGGATTGGCGAAAACGTCTGACGGATGGCCCTGCTCTTCGATCAGGCCATTGGCGAGAAAGATGACCTTGCTCGACACTTCGCGGGCGAATTTCATCTCGTGCGTGACGAGGATCATGGTACGGCCCTCGTCCGCCAGATCACGGATGACCTTCAGCACTTCGCCGACCAGTTCCGGATCGAGCGCCGATGTCGGCTCGTCAAAAAGCATGACTTTTGGATTGATCGCCAGCGCACGCGCGATTGCGGCGCGCTGCTGCTGGCCGCCCGACATGAAGGCCGGATAGACGTCACGCTTTTCCCAAAGACCGACGCGTTTCAACAGCTCTTCGCCTTTGGCGTAGGCCGCGTCTTTCGGCTGGCCCAGCACGTGCATCGGGACTTCGACGACATTCTGGATCACCGTCATGTGTTGCCAGAGATTGAAGCTTTGGAACACCATCCCGAGCGATGTGCGGATGCGTTCAAGCTGGCGACGGTCTGAGGCCATTGATCCGCCCTTGCCGTCCGGCTTCATTTTGACAGGCTCTCCGCAAATCGAGATTGTGCCGGATGTCGGTGTTTCGAGGAAATTGATGCAACGAAGGAGTGTTGATTTGCCGGAGCCCGATCCACCGATGATTGCGATCACATCGCCTTCGGTCGCGGTGAGGGACACGCCTTTGATGACTTCAAGCGGGCCGAAACTCTTGTGAAGATTGTCAACACGCACAGCTTCGGTGGTGCTGGTCGCGACTGCTGTTGCGACACTCAACATGCTTCCCCGCCACTGTGCGTTGTCGCTGTGGTTGATCCCGTCAACGATGTGCGTCTGCCGTTCATTGCCGGCTTTCCCCATTTGACATCATCCTGCAACGGCTAACGCGCAGCCGTCAAACCTTTTTTCTGCCGCTTGCAAAGTTATTATTCATTTGTATAACAAAGTTGATTTCGGGAGGATGGAAATGGGCAATTTCGGGGCCAATGCGATGAATGCGCCGCTGCGGCGGGTGATCATGCGAAAGCCGGACGCAGTGATGAGCCGGGCAAACGCTGCGGAGTGGCACTATGGCCCGACATTTAATGCTGCAAAAGCATCCGCGCAACATGCTGTTCTGGCGCAGATGATCGCTGAACGCGGTGCGGAAATCCATTGGCTGGCGGATGTTGATGACGAGCTGTCCGACTCGATCTTCACCCGTGATCCGTCAATCATCACCCATGCGGGTGCTGTCTTACTCAATATGGGCAAGCGCCTGCGCCTGTTGGAACCTGACCTTCACCGGGAAAAGTTTGGCGAGCTCGGCATCCCGGTTATCGGCGCGATCAACGCGCCGGGAACTGTCGAAGGCGGTGATACGATCTGGCTGGATGACAAGACATTGGTGGTCGGGCGCGGGATACGCACCAATCAGGACGGGATTGACCAGCTTGGCGCAATCCTGTCGCCGCACGGCATTTCCGTCATCAGTTTCGATCTGCCGCTGTGGGATGGCGAAGACGCATGCCTGCATCTGATGTCAATGATCAGCCCGTTGGCTGACGATCTCTATCTGGTGCACGCGCCGCTGTTGCCTGTCGCGCTTTATCAGCTGATAAAATCACGCGGCATCCAGCTGATCATCGCACCTGCTGATGAGTTTGCGGCATCGAACGGCCTGTCGCTCAATGTTCTGCCGACAAGCCCGCGCGACGTCATCATGGTGGCGGGATTTGCGAAAACCAAGGCGGCGATGGAGGCGGCGGGCTGTGCTGTGGAGACGTTTGTGGCCGACGCACTGTGCATCGGCTGCGAGGGCGGGCCGACGTGCCTGACCGGCCCGGTGTGGCGGGCATGAGCGCAGTGCGCAAACCATTCCGGCGCGAGGGCGAAGACTTGCGCCGCCGTGCGCTTGTGGAGGCGACGCTGGCCTGCATCGCGACGCTCGGGATGGAGGGCACGACGGTGCGGGAAATTGCCATCCGGGCGGGGGTGACTGCCGGCCTTATCCGGCATTACTTTGCGTCCAAGGATGAGCTGGTTCTTGCCGCATACTCCCACTATGTCGAGAAAATGGCGAGGCGGTCACGTGAGGCTGTCAACGACGGGCCACCTGATCCACTGCTAAGGCTGGCGCTCTTTGTGCGCACGAACCTCAGTGCCGCTGCCGTGGACCAGACAAACCTTGCCCTCTGGGCGGGGTTCATCAAAACAGTGCGGACCAGCCCGGCGATGGCCGCGATCCATCTTGGGGGTTACACCGGCTATCGCGCGGATGCGGAAAGCCTGATCGGCGCGGCATTTGCGTTTATCAAGCGCCGCACAACGGCCAATGAACTGCGGCGGCTTGGCATTGCGCTCAATGCCATCATCGACGGGCTTTGGCTTGAAGGATCGATTGCGCCCGGCGAATTTGCCGATGGCGAATTGACGACAATAGGCATTGCATCCGCTTCCGCGCTGCTTGGAATCAACCTTGAGAATGCGGGACTGGCATGACCATGCACTACGCCTCCATCACCACGCGCCTGCAGGGGCTTGGCAGCGACAAGTGGCATGTTCATTTGAAGGCCAAAGACCTGCGGCGGCAGGGGCAACCGGTGATCATGCTGACCATCGGCGAGCCGGACATTGCGGTGTCAGACGAACTGATGGGTGTTCTTGAGCGCTCGATGCGCTTAGGGCGGACGGGTTACTCCAACGGGCGCGGCGAGCCATCGTTGCTGGAGGCGCTGTCGCAAAAATATTCGCGGCGTGCCGGACGTGCGGTCGGGCCGGAGAATTTTGTCTGCTTTCCCGGAACACAGACTGCGCTTTATGCCGTGATGACGGCATTGGTTGAAGGTGGCGATGATGTTCTTGTCGGTGATCCGCTCTATGCGACCTATGACGGGATCGTCCGTTCGACCGGTGCCAACCGGGTGTCCGTGCCGCTTGATCCTGACAACGGGTTCAGGCTGCGGGCGCTGGACCTCGAAAAGTCGATCACGCCGAATGCGCGCGTTCTCCTTCTCAACACGCCGCACAATCCGACCGGCGCGGTGCTGTCGCGCGCGGAAATCCTCGAGATTGGCGCGGTGTGCGAACGGCATGGGCTTTGGATCGTGTCGGATGAGGTCTATGAGGATTTGATATTTGACGGCGTGTTTGCCTCGCCGTTTGATGAACCGCGTCTGGCGGAACGGACCATTGCGGTGTCTTCCATTTCTAAATCGCACGCCGCGACGGGGTTTCGCAGCGGCTGGTGCGCGGGACCGGCGGAGTTTTGTGCGCGGCTGTTGCCGCTGGCGGAATCGATGCTGTTCGGCAACCAGCCATTCATCGCCGACATGACGGCGCATGCCCTGTCTCACCCTTCGACCGCTGCACAGCAGGTGCGCGAGGCTTTCAACCGTAGGGCCGGGATCATTATGGAGGAACTGTCATCCGTCAGCAGCATCACCTGCCATCGTCCACAGGCCGGGATGTTTCTCTTGGCGGATGTGCGCAACACCGGGCTTTCCGGCGACGACTTTGCGCTGCGGTTGCTCGACGAGGAGCAAGTCGCCGTGATGCCGGGCGAGGCGTTTGGCGAAAAGATCAACGGGTTTGTGCGGATCAGTCTGACGGTGCCGGACGAGACCATCAAAGAGGCCTGTGCGCGCATTCGCCGGTTTGTGGCTGGCTTGGGAGCCTGAGATCATGACGCACAAGACCGTTGGCGAACATCTGGTGGAATTGCTTGAGGCGCAAGGTGTCGACACTGTGTTTGGCATTCCGGGCGTGCACACGATTGAACTCTATCGCGGACTGGGATCGTCGAAAATCCGCCACATCACGCCGCGTCATGAGCAAGGCGCGGGGTTTATGGCGGACGGATATGCGCGGGCGAGCGGCAGGCCGGGCGTGGTGTTTGTCATCACAGGACCCGGCCTGACCAATACGATTACCGCGATGGCGCAGGCGCGGCT
>JANPEK010000035.1:0-5871 GCA_031422915.1 Phyllobacteriaceae bacterium
TCTGGATAACCGGCAATGGCGACAGGCCAAATTCTGTCGAACCTGGAATGATCGTGATCGCCCGGACATCCTTTTCAATCCCGCCAAGCGTCCTGATCACCTCAAACTGCACCTGCGGAATCCGGTTGCCAAAATTCTCCAGTGGAAACCGGTCAAACACCGCATAGGCCGTGCCGCGATAGGCAGGCGCATTGCCTGCGCCTTGCTTGGCCTCGATCAGCGGGTCGGGCAGTTGCGATGCGCCACCCTTGTGAATGCGGATGTCAAACTCGCTCTGGTCGAGCTCTCTGCCATCGGCCCAAATCCGCCGGACATGTGCAATCTCGCCTTCGCAGATCGCCACTGCGAAATTTGCAAAATAGGTGAAGGTCGTCACCTTCGGCCCGCCCTTGGCGCCCTTGCGCTCCGTCTTTGACGCCTCCTCAAACCGGGTCGCCCAGATCAGCGTCCCGCCAAGCCGCGCTGTGCCATAGACCCGCGCAAGAGGCGCGCCGTCCTCGCCGGTCAGCGGCTGCATTTGCGACAGCCGCGCACCTTTGATATGCTGCGCGCCGTTGATCAGCGCACGGTCAACAAGGTAACCACCCAGCGCGCCCGCAGCCGTGCCGACAGTTGCACCAACCGCGCCAAAAAGACCGCCGAGATACGCCCCGGCGGCCTGCAACAGCAATGTGGCCATCAGCTATTCTCCAGTTGGATTGGGGGGAAATCGAAACAGTCCGGCAATCTTGCGTCGCCATTGCGGGATGAGCGGCGAGGCCATCACGGCGTGCCGCTCATAGCCATGCAGAAACCGGTCCTCACCAAGATAAACGCCGCAGTGCTTGGCCGCGACGTCCGGCTTCCAGCGAAACAGCATCAGCGTGCCGGGCACCAGTTCGGTCTCAACAAGAAAATGCCGCCGCGCCGCTTCAAGCAGCGGGTCACCAACTGACGCTTCCGCCCAATCCATCGAATAGGGCGCCAGCGCTTCCGGCTCACACCCATAAAGTTCGCGCCAGACGCCGCGGATCAATCCGAGACAATCGCAGCCGATGCCCTTCATTGATCCCTGATGCCTATAAGGCGTTCCTGCCCACGTCTGCGCCAATTTGATCACGTCCTCGCCAGTCGGGTGCCCGCTCATCGAACTAACGGTGCCCCGTCGAAGATGCCATCGCCATTGACATAGGTGTAGACCGCGTCATTGCCGGGCAGATGCGGAAAACCTTGGAAGTTCTGCCCGTTGGCAAACTTTGCCTTGCATGTCGCAAACAGCTTGTCGCAGCCCGCTGTCACTGTAAACGTATCACCGGCCAAAACCGGCTTGGGCAACGGCAGCCAGACGGCAAAGCGCGCTGTAGCACCCGACAGGTCGTGAACCGCAATCTGCCCGGCCTGCCCTGCGTTGCCGCCCGTCAGCCACACAATCTTCCCCTGTTCAAACCACCGCACAGGAAATGCGTTCAGTCCCGATGCCGTAAATTCTCCTGCACCGCTCACGGTGACAACCATGCCCGTCCCGCGAAACTGCGCACCCGTCACGTTCTTGCCGCAGCGCCCGTCGCCCAGGTCCGCGTCGCAGCGCCGCCGCACCAGCCGCCCGCGCCGCCGGTCCATCGCTTCAGCCAAGCTCTGCAACTCGACCTTGAATGCGTTGCCGCTGATCTCGATCCGGCCGATTTTCGCCGTTCTGAGCAGCACCCGGCTTTCCGGATTGCTCCAGTCCACCAGCCAGGTCTCAACGCTGGCGCGGTCATATTTCCCCGCCTTCAAATCGTCCGCCGATATCCAGTCAGATTTCAGCGCGCCGTCGAGATCCATGGTCCCGGTCTGCAATCCCAGTTCCGCTTCCGCCACACTGGCGTTGAAACCGGTCTGCGGATCATGCGTCACACCGTCCAGAACCAACGCCACGTCATGATCGGTAAAGCCAAGCGTGACACCGTCGGTTCGCTTGACCGTCCAGCAAAATGCCAGTGTTGTGACCGTACCCTCAACATGGGCCTGAAGGCTCGGCGGCAGCGCGTTCATGCCAACACCTCGATCAGCGGCACTGACGGCACTTCACCCGCATCAAACGCCGTCAGATTTGCGCTCAAACTTTCAGACGCAAACCGCACCTCGACATAAAAGCTGAACCCCGCAGTCACCGCCGCCCCGTTTGCCGGTATCTTGCCCGGCACAAACACCATCTCGCCCGTTGCACCATCCAGCGCAAAATCCGCCGGCAGCGCCTCGGTTCCGTTCACCTCCACCCGCACCGTGCCGGCAACCGGCCGGCGCACCGGGCGCAAATAGGCATCGACGCCCGTTCCATATTTCTTCGTCAACCCAAACCGCGCGTTGACGCCATTGCCGGTGCCAATCGGCTGATCGGCGGGCAAAGGCGTGCCTCCATTTGCCGCTGATGAATTGTCCACCGGATCGCGAAAGCGAAACGACGTCAGCGGCCCGCGCCGGGCCTCAAAGAAATCCAGCACTATCCGCAGGTCAGCAACTGAGCGGATGCCATTGCCCGCATCATAAGTCCGCCGCGAATGGGCCATCCGCGCGTTGCGCTGCTCTCGGCCGGATGCAAACTGTACCACCTCCACCTTGCGCTCGCGCGTCACAGTCGAGCCGAACGCTACGCTCAGCGGAAAGACCACGTCGTGAAATGATTGAATGTCTGCCATGGCCTATCCTCAAATATACCGGCTGCCGCAGCCTGCCGCCCGCGCCACAATCGCCGAGACTTGCGCCTGCGATTTCACAAACGACTGCGCGTCCGGCGTTGAAATGTTGATCACCACCGGCGACTGTCGCGACCCGCCATTGACCGAAACGCCCAGCCGCCCGTCCTGTCCGCGCTGCAGAGGCAGAATTGCTTCCGCCCCTGCCTCGCCCATCAGGCCAAGACCCGGACCATTCTGGAAAAACGTCGGTGATGCCACAACGCCGCCTGATGCAAACGCCTGCACGCCGCCGGTCACGCCGCCATTGGCAAACGGCATGATGCCGCCAAGCAGTCCCGAAAACGCCGACGACAACAGACCCGTCAGCGGCTTCAACCCCGCGTCCAGCGCCATGCCGGAAAGGCTGAGCGCCACGCCCTTCAGCGTGTCCTCAAGGCTTTTCCCGCTGAGCACCGCGCCCTTCAGTGCCGAGGTCAGCACCGAGCCAAACTGGCGTGAGCGGTCCTCCAGATTTTTCAGCGCATTTTCCAGTTCCTGCGTGTCCGCGCGGAACTCGACCTCAACCGGTTCTTTCATCAGCCTCACATCCCGTCAGGAAATTGTTGCAACAAGTGTTCAAAGTCGCCTCGCGCCAGCGGTGCGTTGCGTGCGCCAAGCGCGTCCATCGCCAGCGCCAGTTCGCGCGGCGTCATCTTCCAAAAGGCCCCAGGTGTCAGCCGCAGGACAGCAAAGCCAAACCGCGCGATGGCGTCCCAGGGGAAGGGCCGCGCGATCTGCCCTGCGGCTTTCAAGGGTTTCGGGGCGTCGCCTTACCGGTTGCTGCACCGAAGGTCGCCAGCAGCAAATCAGCGACAATCTTGGCATAGTCCGCCAGCCCGCCGGCTACCTGCATTGCACCAACGTCGCTTTCATCAAGCGTATTGCCCGCGCCGCGCAAGCCCGCCGCAATCACGGCAATCATGTCTTTGGCCGACAATCTGCCGGTCGAAAACCGCTCGCCGAGTGACACCAGATCGCCCGCGCCCAGCGCCGTCTCAAGTTCCGCCAGCGCACCAAGCGTCAGGCACAGCCGGTAGTCTTTGCCGTCAAGCGTCGCGCAGACTTCGCCGCGCCGTGCGTTCGCGCCCATCAGATCACCGTGAAGGTCAGCGCGCCGGCAGACTCGATCGCAATCTCAAACGACAGTTCGCCATCATGGCTGCCGCCATATTCGAGCGCGGTGATCAAAAACGGCCCTGCGATGATGCCGAAATCCGGGATCACCACCTGCCAGTCCTGAATGATCCCGCCAAAAAATCCCGTGCGCACCGTCGCATCCGATGCCGCATCCTTGAAGATGCCCGAACCACCCAGACTGCACCGTTGCACCCCCGCGCCCGCCAGCAACTCGCGCCAGCGCCCGGTCGAATCCGCGTCGGTCACGTCCACGCCTTGTGTGTTGAACGCCACCTTCTTGGTGCGCAATCCCGCCACCGTCACCGCCGCCCCGCCGCCTACCGGCACGATTTTCAGCAGCAGGTCCCTGCCCTTCTGTGTTGCCATCTCTGGTCTCCAATTTGTTCAGTAATTTCAGCGGCCTCAACGGACCACTTGCCAATTTGATTCAGAGCGTCACAGGTTCCGTCACCGCCCGGTATCGCAGCACGCCATGAAATGCGCGCAGGTCCGGATCATGCTCAACGTCCTCGCCTTGAACCCGAACGGACACAATGCGCATCGCGCCGATCACCGCAGGCAGGCTGTCTATCCGCAGCCTTACCGCGTCCAGCACCAGCATCGCCTCCTTGCGCCCGCCAGCTGTCGACCAAGCGTGCAGCGTGAACAGATGCTCATGCGCCTTCTCGCTTGCCGTATCGGTATTGAACGCCCGCGTCATGCCCAGCGTCACGTAGGGCATCGCCGCACCGTCCGGCGGCCGGTCATGCACCTTCGTGCCGCCCAGAAGCGCGGCAAGCGCCGTGTCCGCTGCCAGATGGCTGAACACCGCCTGTTGCAAGGTTTGCGTGTCAGATGCCATCGCCCGCCATCCGTTTCCCGGCCCGCGCAATCACCCGCGCCGCCGCTTCACCGACCGGCACAAAGCCATCGTCTCGCGCCATCTTGCCCGGCTTGGTCTCCGCCATCACCAACCCCTGCCAGCGCATCGCGTTCACCAGCCCGTCCAGCGTCAAATTCATTGATAGTTTCATGCGAAAACCTCCGTCGCCCTGATAATGAGATAGCGCCGCGAGCCGTCCGCATCTTCGGCCTGATCAATCCGGTAACTCCGAACCCCACGCCGCAGCTTTTGCCCGGGCCGCACATCGTCGCGGTGACGCAGCCAGATGCGGTGCGTCGACAGAACCGCCGAACGGTCAGCGAACTGCATCGCGCGCGCACCCGCAGGCTCAACCATCGCCCAGACCGTTGCCCGCTCGCTCCACGTGACGGTAAATCCGCCCAGCCCGTCCGGCGTCTCCACCGGATCTTCCAGCACCATCTGCGTGCGCAATTGTCCCGCGTCGAAAAACTTCAGCTGCATGTCACAGCTCCATCAGCCGGAAACGTTCGACAATGCGGTCAAACCCGTCAGGCCAGCCCGCAGCGCGTTCATCTGGGCCTGCGCCGCGATGCTCAAACCATTGTGCGGTCAACAGCAGGATGGCCCGCTTCAGCCCGTCCGGCACGTCAACGCCCGTGTCGCCAAATCCGGCGCGAAAATCGATCTCGATCCCGTTCATCGTCCGCCCCGGAGCTTTCGCCGCATCCGGCATGGCAAACCGGGCGGGCCGCGATGCCTTGTCGAGATTGGCGGCAGGCGGTACAGAACTTTCCGGCGCTCCAACGGCATTGTAGACCGTCACCTGAATGAGCGATTGCACAGGATGTTTGCGCAGCCGCACAATTGCAGATGGCGGCCAGCAGTCGAGATAAAGCCGCCAGGTCTGCGAGATCAGTGCCAGACCGGTCGCCGCCTCCACCTCCTCCCGCGCCGCCTCGACAAGGCTCGCGATCAAAATGTCTTCAGCCGCATCCACCACCCGCAAATGCGCCTTCGCCTCCGCCAGCGTCACCGGCTCAGCAGCGGGCGCGGCTATTCGTGTCATCACCATGAAATGTGTCCTTGGGGTTTGTGGTTCAAAAGGCGGCACTCCCCTTCTCCCCGCCGTTTGCGGGGAGAAGGTGTCACGAAGTGACGGGTGAGGGGCAGCGCCGAGGGTGGAGATTTCGCTGC
>JANPEK010000036.1:0-6847 GCA_031422915.1 Phyllobacteriaceae bacterium
TGTTGAATGGGGCCGAATCTGAAAGGGCTGAGGCCTTGAGGCAGATCGCCCGCATCGCCGGTTTCCGGCTCGCCGATCTCATCTCCTGAAAGGTTTCACATGGGCAAACTCTCCACCCACGTCCTCGACACGGCATCAGGCCGCCCGGCCACGGAAATGCGCATTGTGCTGGTGCGCATTGCCGAGGGCGAACTCGAGCATGTCAAGGACGTGCTCACCAACGCTGACGGGCGCACCGACGAGCCGCTGCTCGAAGACGCCGCGCTCGAAATCGGCCACTACGAGCTGCGCTTCTTCGTCGCCGACTATTTCACCATGCAAGGCACCGAACAGGCCGATCCGCCCTTCCTCGATGTCGTCCCCGTCCGCTTCTGGATCGCCGACGGCGAAGGCAATTACCACGTGCCGCTGCTGGTCAGCCCCTGGGCCTATTCAACCTATCGCGGGTCGTGATTTCGCCACAGCGCGCTGGCAATGAGGGCACATCGCGTTAGGAGTTGAGCCAGATGTCGCCAGCCGTCCTCGTCATGACCGCACTTTTGTCCGGCACCTCATGGGTGGCCTCCGGCTCGTCCGACCAGACACTCGCCTTTGACAGCGGCAAAATCGCCACCTTCACCGGCTGCAACCGCGGCTTCGGCACCTACATCGAAACCGACGACGGCTCCTCGCTGACCCTGAACATCACCGGAGTCTCAAAAATGGCGTGCGGCGAAGAGGCAATGAAGGCGGAACAGGACTGGCTCGCGCTGGCCGCCAAGGTCCGCTCATTTGTGCTGGAGGATGATGAGTTGCTGCTGGTTGACGAGGCGGGGGCGACGCTGGCGACCTTGGCGCCGAAGCCTGACGCGGAGCAGTAGTTTCGGGCCGGATTTGTGTCCGCAAGCATTTGTTGCTATTTTCGCCACATGAACAGTTCCGACATCATCTCAAAGCTCAAAAGCGACGCCAGGCTGACAACGCTCGGCGTCGAATCCCTGAAGCTGTTCGGCTCCGCCGCCCGAAACACATCGCGGGCAGGCAGTGATGCCGATTTTCTCGTGCGTTTCAGCGGTACCCCGACTTTTGATCGCTTTATGGATCTGAAATTCCATCTTGAAGACGTTCTGGGGGTATCGGTCGATCTGGTGACAGAAGACGCGTTGCGCCCGGAAATGCGCCAGTCCGTTGAAAAGGACGCGCTCCTTGTCGCGTGAGTGGCAGCTGTATTGGGGTGACATGCAACAGGCCGTCGCCAAAATACTGCTTTACACCGACGGCATGGATCAAAGTGGCTTCTTGGCAAATGACATGGCTCGAGACGCTGTGTTGCGCAATCTCGAAGTTATCGGCGAAGCGGCGAAACACATCCCGACTGAAATTCGCGCTGCACATGGCGACTTGGACTGGAAACGCATCATCGGCTTCCGCGACTTCGTTGCACACGCGTACTTCGGAATAGATGATGCCATTTTGTGGAACATCGTCTCTGTCAAGGTGCCGGACCTTAGCAACGCACTGAAGTCGGAAGGCGGGCAATAAGGCTTACGCCGCGCCCTTGCGCGCCAAAACTTCGGCAACCCGCACGGGCTCCGCCGCAATCACCTTCAAATAGGCTTGCGCCGCCCTATCCGGCTCCGTCCGCCGCTGCTCCCAGTCACGAATGGTGCCGAGCGGAATATGATACTTGGCCGCAAACTCCTCCTGAGTGAGGCGCAAACGCAAGCGCAAGGCGCGGACGAGCGGCAGCGGCTTGTACCGCGCAAGATCTGCCTGCGTGATGGGCGGGTTGTCTGGGTCGGACAGGGCGTTTGCCAAGACGGCGGCCTCGGACATGGGAGGCAGCTCTGTTTCAGATTTGATTGGATTGCGCATATATCCTTTGCTCCTCTCTGGTTGACCGGCGGGCCGAAATTATCCGGGTAACATCACCCCGCTCCGTGAAAACAATTGTCAATAGTGTCAGCCCGGCAAGCCCAAGTGCTATCATCCTGACTTCGCCGTAACGCAGCGAATTGTCTGCCAAAAAGCAAAGGTTTGTATCGTCAAACGCCTTGATGGCCTCGGCAAATCCTATGCCATGTTTGCGGCGATTGAATTCCGCCTTTGCTTCATTCCATTCAAAAGGTAGCATGATTGACTACGGAAATCCAGTATATAAAAATCACTCTCAATAAACATCATGGTTGCAAGCGATTTCAAGCAAAATACTACGGATGAAACTCGTTTATAGGTAAAAAGACAGACTCTCCCCCTCTAATTCCTCCGCTTCCCCTCAACCAAATCCAGCACCACCCTTGCCGCATCGAGCACATTTGTCCCCGGACCAAACACCTCCGCAACACCATTTTCCTTCAAAAACGCATAATCCGCTCGTGGCACCACGCCGCCGCAGATGACGATGATGTTGCCGCCGCCTTTGGCCTTCAGCGACTCGACCAGTTGGGGCAGGAGGGTCTTGTGGCCTGCGGCTAGTGACGAGACGCCGACGACGTGGACCTTTTGCGCGATGGCCAGCGCCGCCGCCTCTTCTGGCGTTTGGAACAGGTCTCCGGCGATCACCTCAAAGCCGATGTCACCGAAGGCCGAGGCGATCACCTTGGCGCCGCGGTCGTGGCCGTCCTGACCGAGCTTGGCAACGAGCAGACGCGGCACGCCGGTTGGCCCCATCGACACCTCGCCAATGCGCGCCACAAGGTTCTGATACTCCGGATCACCCGCATAAGCCGCGCCGTAGACATCATGCACCACTTCGGGCGTTGCAACATGATCGCCGAACACCGCACGCATGGCGTCAGATATCTCGCCGACCGTCGCCCGCGCCCGCGCGCAATCGACAGCGGCTTCCAGAATGTTGCCCTGACCAGTGCGCGCCACGGCCTCCAGCGCCGCCAATGTCGCTTCAACCCGTGCCGGGTCGCGCTGCCGCCTGATACGGGCAAGCAATTCAATCTGCCCCTTGCGCACGGCGGCATTGTCAATGTCCAGCGTCGCAATCTCCGCCTCTTCCTCCAGCCGGTATTTGTTGACGCCGACGATCACCTCTTCGCCCCGGTCCACCGCCGCTTGTCTGCGCGTCGCAGACTCCTCGATCAGCCGTTTGGGCAGACCCGAGGCGACCGCCTTGGTCATGCCGCCAAGGCCCTCGATTTCCTCCATCAGCGCCCACGCCTTGTCTGCCAGTTTCTGTGTCAGGCTCTCGACATAGTAGGAGCCGGCCAGCGGATCGACGACATTGGTCACGCCCGTCTCATGCTGCAAAATCAGCTGCGTGTTGCGGGCGATTCGGGCGGAAAATTCCGTTGGCAAAGCAATGGCTTCATCAAAAGAGTTGGTGTGCAGCGATTGCGTCCCGCCCAGCACCGCCGCCATCGCCTCAAACGCCGTGCGCACGATGTTGTTGTAGGGATCCTGCTCCTGCAGTGACACGCCGGACGTCTGGCAATGGGTGCGCAGCATCAGCGAGTCCGGCCTCTTAGGCTCAAACGAAGCCATGATCCGCGACCACAACAGCCGCGCCGCGCGCAGCTTCGCCGCCTCCATGAAAAAGTTCATTCCGATGGCAAAGAAGAACGAAAGCCGCCCGGCAAAGGCATCCACATCCAGCCCCTTGGCAATCGCCGCCCGCACATCTTCGCGCCCGTCAGCCAGCGTGAACGCCAGTTCCTGTACCAGCGTCGCGCCCGCCTCCTGAATGTGATAGCCGGAGATCGAGATCGAGTTGAACTTCGGCATCTCCCGCGCCGTGTAATCAATGATGTCAGCGACAATCCGCATCGAAGGCTCCGGCGGATAAATATACGTGTTGCGGACCATGAATTCTTTCAGAATGTCGTTCTGAATCGTGCCCGAAAGTGCCGCGCGGGGCACGCCCTGTTCCTCGCCCGCGACAATGAACGCGGCAAGGATCGGTATCACCGCCCCGTTCATGGTCATGGAGACAGACATCTCGCCAAGCGGAATGCCGTCAAAAAGGATCTTCATGTCCTCGATGGAATCAATCGCGACACCCGCCTTGCCGACATCGGCGGCGACACGCGGGTGATCCGAGTCATAGCCACGATGGGTGGCAAGGTCGAAGGCAACCGAAAGCCCCTTCTGCCCGCCCGCCAGCGCCTTGCGGTAAAACGCATTAGACTCCGCCGCTGTGGAGAAGCCCGCATACTGGCGGATCGTCCATGGCCGCCCGGCATACATGGTGGCGCGAGGGCCGCGCACGAAGGGGGCGAAGCCGGGCAGGGAGTTGAGGTGGTCGATGCCTTCGATGTCAGCCGCCGTGTACAGCGGTTTGATGGCAATGCCCTCCGGCGTCTGGCGCGGGGCGGGGTCCGTGCGGAGCTCTTTGGCCGCGAGTTTTTGCCAGTCGGAGAGGGTGGTCATGGCAATTTCCACCCTCGGCGCTGCCCCTCATCCGCCCCTATCGGGGCACCTGACCGGGGTGAGCCACGGGTCTCGCCCGCCTTCGGCCCCCGCAAGCGGCGGGGAGAAGGGAACGGCCCAATATTGGAGGACTTCCCCTTCTCCCCGCCGCTTGCGGGGAGAAGGTGGCGCGAAGCGACGGATGAGGGGCAGCTGCAGGCTTGAAAATTGCCCCCCATCACTCAAACTCCATGATCAACTCATCCACGGCCAAACTCGCACCCTCGCTCGCGGCGACCCTTTTCACCACCGCCTTCCGCTCGGCCCGCAGAACATTTTCCATCTTCATCGCCTCGACCATCGCCAAAGCCTGTCCGGCTTCAACCGTATCACCAACCGCCACCATAATCGCACGCACCATTCCGGGCATCGGGCACAGCAGCATGCGCGACATATCCTTGGCCACCTTCACCGGCATCAGCCTGGCCAGTTCCGCCACGCGCGGTCGTCGCACGGTGAAGGTCAAATCCATCCCGCGATGGCGCAAGCGTATCCCGGAGCCTGCAAACGCAACCTTCACCGAAAGCGCCCGTCCGTCGATCACAAATTTCGCCAGCGGCATGCCGGGGTTCCAGCCGCTCGTCAGCGTCAGCGGCTGCTCACCATCGAGCGAAACCTTCAGCGCTTCGCCATCATGCTTCACGCTTGCCGCGAATTGCGTCCCGTTCGATGCCACAACCCACTCGGCACCGATCTTGCGCCTGTGATTCTCCATCGTGCCGGAAATCTGCGCCGCCCGTTGTTCGCGCGCCACCTGCATCGCCACCGCTATCGCGGCCAGATCGTGCAACTGCGCGGCATCCGGTTCGACGCCGTGGAACCCGTCCGGAAATTCTTCGGCAATGAAGGCGGTGGTGATGTTGCCCGACCGGAAGCGCTCGTGCCCCATCACCGCCGAAAGGAACGGCAGATTGTGGCCGATGCCGTCCACCTCAAAATCATCCAGCGCCTGGCGCATCGCGTCGATAGCGGTGAGCCTTTCCGGCGCCCAAGTACATAGCTTCGCAATCATCGGGTCGTAATACATCGAAATCTCACCGCCCTCGAACACGCCGGTGTCATTGCGCAGGATCGTGCCGTCCGTGCGTTTGCCCTCGACCGGCGGCCGGTAGCGTGTCAGCCGCCCAATAGACGGCAGAAAGCTGCGGTAAGGGTCCTCAGCATAAAGGCGGCTCTCAATCGCCCAGCCGGAGAGCTTCACGTCATCTTGTGTCATCCCCAGCGGCTCGCCCGCTGCCACGCGGATCATCTTTTCCACAAGGTCTACGCCGGTGATCAACTCTGTCACCGGATGCTCCACCTGCAGGCGGGTGTTCATCTCGAGAAAATAGAAATTGCGGCTGCCATCAACGATGAACTCAACCGTTCCGGCGGAAAAATACCCCACCGCCTTGGCCAGTGCTACGGCCTGCTCGCCCATCGCCTTGCGGGTCGCTTCATCCAGAAAAGGCGAGGGCGCTTCCTCGACCACCTTCTGGTTCCGCCGCTGGATCGAGCATTCCCGTTCGCCAAGGTAAATGACGGTGCCGTGTTGATCGCCCAGCACCTGGATTTCAATATGCCGCGGCTGCATTACGAACTTTTCGATGAAAATCCGGTCGTCGCCAAACGAGTTCTTCGCCTCCGAGCGCGATAGCGCGAACCCCTCGCGCGCCTCCTCGTCGGTAAGGGCAATGCGCATCCCTTTGCCGCCGCCGCCCGCCGAGGCCTTGATCATCACCGGATAGCCGATCTGGCGCGAAATCGTCACCGCATGCTCGGCATCGTCGATAAGTCCCATAAAGCCGGGAACAGTCGAAACGCCCGCTTTCATGGCAATCTTCTTGGACGTGATTTTGTCGCCCATCGCCTCAATCGCGCCAACCGGCGGCCCGATGAATGCAACATTGGCGGCCTTCAGCGCCTGCGCAAACTTCGCATTCTCCGAAAGGAACCCATAGCCCGGATGCACGGCCTCTGCGCCAGTCTGCTTCACCGCGTCGATGATCTTGTCGATAACAATATAGGATTGGTTCGATGGCGCAGGTCCGATGTGCACCGCCTCATCCGCCATTTTCACGTGCCGCGCATCGCGGTCCGCATCGGAATAGACCGCAACGGTTTTGATGCCCATGCGTCGGGCAGTGTTCATCACCCGGCAGGCAATCTCGCCACGATTTGCAATGAGGATTTTCTTGAACATCGCCTACTCGAACGCGCCGGGAAATGATTTCCGCGCCAGCGGCACGTCTATCTTGAGCAGCGTATCATAGTCGATAGAACTAAAGTTGCCGTCCGCCGCGACAATCTCGCGCCCCAGCACCCAGTTGAGCCGCCCGGCATCAATATTGCCCCGCACAAACGGCTGGTCCTTGTAGAGCTTGTAGAGCGACCCGATCAGAAACTCGTCTGCCTGAAGCTGCTCCGGCGGCCGCTTCCAATCCCGCTCCCGCCGCCGCAAAGGCGTAAC
>JANPEK010000037.1:0-5180 GCA_031422915.1 Phyllobacteriaceae bacterium
CAGATCGGTCAGATCAATCAGGCCAAGCGCGCGGCGCGCGATGGAAACGCCATTGTCGTTCATGCGAAATGTCCGATCGACGCTTTGATCATGGCAGTAAGGCGCTTGCCGCCGAGCGGTGCGACGTCCTTGGTTTCCTGATGCGACAGTTCCTGGCCGGTCATTCCGGCGGCATAGTTGGTGATCACCGAGCAGGCTGCAACCTTCATGTCGAGGAAGCGGGCAAGGATCACTTCCGGCACGGTCGACATGCCGACTGCGTCAGCGCCCATCATCCGCGCCATGCGGATTTCGGCAGGCGTTTCGAAGGACGGGCCGGAAAACCACATGTAGACGCCCTTCTTGACGTCAACACCGCTGCGAACCGCAGCAACTTCCAGCTCGGAACGCATCTGCGCATCATAGGCATTGGTCAGTCCGACAAAGCGCCGGTCCGTCGGCTCGCCGAACAGCGGGTTGGAGCCAGAAAAATTGATGTGATCTTCGATGATCATCACGGAACCCGGCGGCATGTCCTGACGCACGGAACCTGCGGCGTTGGTCAGAAGCAAATGCGTGATGCCAAAGGCAGATAGCGTTTCGAGCACGGGACGCATCGCCCCTGCATCGCCATGCTCGTAATAATGCACCCGGCCTGCCAGGACCAGCACCGGAATTCCCGCGACATAGCCCGCAACGATCTCGCCCGCATGACCGGACACGCCGCCGCGCGGGAAGCCCGGCAAGTCGCTGTATGGGATGCGGATTGCCTTCTCGACTTCTTTGGCGAAATCTCCAAGGCCCGACCCCAGCACCATGGCAATGCGCGGGGCAAAGCCTTCAAGCTTGCGGATCAGATGCTGTACGGCCTCGTTCATTTCAAAATGTCTCCGTCAAAGCCGAGCGGGAAAATCGCACCGAGCGTCGTGGCCATGATGATGCCGGTCTCATCGCACAGATAGAGCTTGGCGTCCGGTCCGGCAAATTCCGACAGGCGCTGCCTGCATCCGCCGCATGGTGTGCATCTGGCCATCTTCTCGGCAACCACGCAAATCTCGGTGATCTTGCCGCGCCCGCCCATGACATAATGGCCGAGCATCGTCGATTCAGCGCACCAACCTTCGGGATAGGATGCGACTTCGATGTTGCAGCCGGAATAGATGCGCCCATCTTCGGTGCGAAGCGATGCGCCAACAGGAAACTTTGAGTAAGGCGCGTGGCATTTCTGCATTGCGCTCCATGCGGCGTCAAACAGGTCGCGCGGTCCAATATCGGCTGACATTCCTCAACGCTCCTTCACGTAGGCCACGCCGCCGGCCTTGGGCGGAATTGCCTTGCCGATGAAACCGGCGAGCAGGATGACGGTGAGAATGTACGGCGATGCGGTGATCAACTGCACCGGCACATCCCAATTGAGCCCTGGTATCTTCGCGCCCTGCAACGGAATGGCAACCGCTTCGAGGAAACCGAACAGCAGACAGGCACCGAGTGCACCAATCGGGTTCCATTTTGCGAAAATCAGTGCTGCCAGCGCAATGAACCCGCGACCGGCGGACATGTTGGGTGCGAAATTGGCGGATTGGGCAATCGCGAGATAAGTGCCTGCAATGCCAGCGAAAATACCGCAGATGATGACGCCGGAATAACGCAACCTTGTCACGGAAATGCCCGCGGTGTCCACCGCCGCCGGATTTTCACCAACGGCACGCAGGCGCAGGCCAAAGCGCGTCCGGTAGATGATCCACCAGGTCAGCGGCACGGCAAACAATGCCATGTAGACAAGCACATTGTGTCCCGAAATCAGCCCTTCATAGACCCTGCCCAGCAATGGCACATCCTTGACCGCCTCGGCGCCGGGCAGATTGATCGGCTGGAAACGGGCCGACGGCTCCAGCTGAGGCGTCTTGCCGCCTTGGCTGTACCAAGCCTTGCCAAGGAGCGCCGTCAGCCCCGCAGCGAGGAAGTTGATCGCTACGCCAGAGACGATCTGGTTGCCTCGCTGCGTGATCGAAGCATAGCCATGCAGCAGCGAGAATGTGATGCCGGTGAGCATTGCTGCGCCAAGCCCGAGCCAAGGCGAACCGGTTGCCGCCGCAATTACGCCTGCCGCGAATGCAGAGAAAAGCATCTTGCCCTCAATGCCGATGTCGAACACGCCGGAACGTTCCGAATAAAGTCCGCCGAGGCAACAAAGCAGGATCGGCACCGTCAGGCGGATGGTGGAGTCGAGGACTGAGAACAGGATTGTAGTGTCCATGATCAGGCTCCTGCTATTGCCGCGTTGGGCGAGAAAAGTTGCACAAAGAACGGCCGGAACAGGTTTTCGAGCGCCCCTGCAAACAGGATGACCAGCGCCTGAATGACAAGGATCATGTCGCGCGAGATGGCTGGAACAGCAAAGGAAAGCTCTGCTCCGCCTTGATAAAGCGCCCCGAACAGAAGCGCCGCCAGCACCACGCCAACCGGGTGCGAGCGTCCCATCAATGCCACTGCAATGCCGACAAAACCCGCACCCGCGACAAAGTCGAGTTCGATCTTGTGCACGCTGCCAAGCACGGTGTTGACCGACATGAGCCCTGCGAGCCCGCCGGAAATCAACATCGTAAGGATAGTCACCCGCGTGCCGGAAATGCCGGCATAAGAGGCCGCCGACGGGTTCAGCCCGAACGTACGCATTTCGTAGCCAAACTTCGTGCGCCAGATCAGCTTCCACACCAAAAAGGCTGCAAGCAGGGCGACAAAGAAGGTCAGGTTAGCAGGCGCAGAGCCGGATTTGATGCCGAAATAATCAAGCACCTGACCCAGTCTGGGAATAAACGATCCCGACTCCAAAGGCCGTGAAGACGGACCCATCGCGCCTGCCGGTTTCAGATACTTGTTCATGGTGTAGACCATGAACGAGGCGGCGATGAAGTTGAACATGATTGTCGTGATGACGATATGGCTGCCGCGTTTGCCTTGCAGCCATGCCGGGATGAACGCCCAAGCCGCACCAAACAGGGCAGCTGCTGCAATCGCCAGCGGCGCAGTGACATACCAAGGCACGTAACGGTCGAGCGCCAGCGCCACCAACGCCACGCCAAGCCCGCCGACATAGGCCTGCCCCTCGCCGCCAATGTTGAACAGACCGGCATGAAACGCCACTGCGACGGCAAGTCCGGTAAAGATGAAGCTCGTCGCATAGAACAGCGTGTAAAAAATATTGTTCACCGACCCGAACGCGCCATCAATCAGGATCGCCACCGCATTGAGCGGGCTTTCACCGATGAACAGCACGACCAGCCCGGCAATGAGAAAGCCGACCAGAACATTGGTGACCGGCATCAGACCGTAATCGACCCAAGCGGGGAGCTTGGCAAAAGGTGAGCTCATTCTGCGGCCTCAACTTTGGGAAAACGCGCCATGTGATTGTTCTGATCTTTGTCCGTGGACGAGTTGTGGGCATAGGTCTCCCAACTCGGCTCGTAGGCATCGTCAGCCTGATTGCCCCAATAAGTCCAATTTTTACGCACACCGCGGGCAAACATTTCGAGGTATGGGCCGGGCGAGCAGGACTCTACCAACTCATACTGTTCGTCCGGCTTTCGTGAATGCTCCCGCTTGCGAGTGCCCATGTAGTTGACTTGCGTCCTGCCAGGGTCCAGCGTTCTGGCACCTGTGCCTCGCACACCGAAAAGCAGGAGTTCTGTCACATTGCGAAAATAGAAGCCGACGCCGCGCCCATCCGAGCCGCCGTCCTTGCGGATCTTGTGCCAAACGATGTTGGACTTGTATGAAAATCCCCAAGCCTCCATCACCTTGAGAGCCTCAGGCAGCAACGCATTGGGCGTCCACAGATACAAATGTGCTGTTTTTTCTACAACATCGCGCACGGGCAACGCGCAAATATCGTCCAGCGTCATCGTGCTGTAGCGATTGAGCCGCTTGTGTTCAGGGGCCATTTTCCCCGTGCGGTTGGTGAAACGCCATGGCGGATCAGCCAGCACTGTTTTGTATTTGCGACCCTTCATATGGTGCGCAAAATCTATGATTGTGTTCAGCCCGTCATCGGTCATCGAGATAGCTTTCTGCCTTGATTCCGAAAACTAGCACAGGACAGCCGCCCGCGCCTCCGCCACGTATCTTGGGATAGAGTTTTTCTGTGTGTGTTGTTGCCATCCCAAAGGTTGTCTTGGCGCGGCCTGCAACAGCGAGTGTTGTCTGAAGTGAGGTGGCGCGGGTTACGATGATACCGACATCGATGGCAAGCAAATCATAAAGCAGCCGGAAATTGTTCAAGTCGCGGTCGAAAAACGGATCCTTGTTGTTCCACTCCATTTCGAGTGCAATCTTGCCCTTGAAGCAGTCAATCTCATGCGTCGGAGATGGCCGCTTTTGGCCATCGACAACAATATCAGTTGCAAACCGCTTCTTGATCCAACCCCGTTCGAAAAATGAATCATCAATGAATTTCGACATTGATGATTTGTTGCCTCCACCAGCCGCGAACTGACTGTGACGCAGCCGGAAGTCGGACAGAACCTGCAACACTTCGCCAAATTCAGGAGCGTGAACCGACGCAAGCAATGCAATTGCGTTGCGCCAATCGAAGATCTCAAAATTCTGCCTGATCAACAAAGGAAGGTCGTCGACGGATTTCATTCCGCAGCTTCCTTGCGATTAATCCCTGCCATCAGCAGCCCGATTTCGCCCTCGTCCGTCTCCGGCGACACCTCGCCGACTATCCGCCCGGCGAACATGACCAGCACTCGGTCGGCCAGCGAGCGGATTTCGTCGAGCTCGACGGACACCAGCAGGATCGCCTTGCCTTGGTCGCGCATGGCGATCAGCTGCTTGTGGATGAATTCGATGGCACCGATGTCAACGCCGCGCGTTGGCTGGCCGACGAGCAGCATTTTCGGGTCGCGCTCCATCTCGCGGGCGAGCACGATCTTCTGCTGGTTGCCGCCGGAGAAATTGGCGGTCTTGAGGCGGCAATTGTCCGGGCGGATGTCGAATTTCTTGATCTTGACGGCAGCGTCCGCGCGCACCTTGTCGGGATCAAGGTCGAAACCTTCGCCATATTGGGTCGAGCGGTGGTAGCCAAGGATGGCGTTTTCATTCTCCTCGAATGGCAGCACCAGACCCATGTGATGCCGGTCTTCAGGCACATGCGCCAGCCCTCGCTCGCGCATCTTTGCAGGATCCGCTTCATGCACAGG
>JANPEK010000038.1:0-4166 GCA_031422915.1 Phyllobacteriaceae bacterium
ATATAGTCCTGGATCGACGCGCGGATCCACCATGTGGCATATGTCGAAAAGCGCACTTCGCGGTCGGGGTCGAAGCGGGCAGCGGCTTCGAGGAGCCCGATATGGCCTTCCTGAATGAGGTCGCTCATCGACAGACCATAGTTGCGGAATTTCGCGGCCATGGAGATGACGAGGCGCATGTGCGCTGCGGCCAGCCTGTGCATCGCCTGCTGGTCGTGCAGCTCTTTCCAGCGCACGGCAAGCACATGTTCTTCGTCTCGGGCAAGATAGGGTGCGGCCTTTGCCGCTCTCATCATGGCAGGGCTGGCGTATTGTGATCCCATCTCAGATCTCCCCTTCCAAACGCGTTCAAAGCACGCTGGTCTGATCTAATTTACGCGCTCAAACGGGATTCGGATTTGGCCGGTTCACAAAAAATCAAAGACTGTACTAAAGACCAAGGACTCACAAAACACGAAGGCCCGGGGATTAGCCGGGCCTCTGATTGAAAAACGTTCGCAGTATTTACGCGGCGACGTCCTGTTCTTCGACTTCGGCTTCCGCCTCAACAACCTCTTCAGCGTCCGTCTTGGCGCCGCGCTTGGGTCCCTTGGCAAGGTTGGCCTCAATGACACGCACAGCTTCAGTGTCCGACAGGCGATTTACTGCGGCAATTTCACGCGCCATCCGGTCAAGCGCTGCTTCATAAAGCTGACGCTCGGAATAGGACTGTTCCGGCTGGTTGTCGGCACGGTAGAGATCGCGCACGACTTCGGCGATGGCGATAAGGTCGCCTGAATTTATCTTCGCGTCATATTCCTGCGCGCGGCGCGACCACATGGTGCGCTTGACACGGGCGCGGCCCTGAACAACCTTGAGCGCGCGCTCAAGATAATCGCTCTCGGACAGTTTACGCATGCCAATGGTGGCCGCCTTGGCGACCGGAACCTTGAGGCGCATCTTGTCCTTCTGGAACTCGATGACAAACAGTTCGAGCTTGAAGCCGGCAACAACCTGCTCTTCAATCGACACAATCTGGCCGACGCCATGCGCCGGATACACAATGAATTCGCCAGTTTTGAAACCCTGACGCGTTGCTGTTTTCTTTTGCTGTTGGGCTACCATGAGCCTGTACTCCCTGCCTGCTCCAACTATCGACGGAGCGAATTTCAAGACGCCGGACCGGCACCCCTTTGCGGACAAGGCTAAAGGCACACAAACCCTGCAGGTGTCACAGACTCATCGGGAGCGAACTGCCCTGAGACCAAGGCCGACCGCTCGGGAAAAACCTTAACCCGCTAGAGATGTCTGCCTTTCAATGATTGACGCGTATGCGCAAGAATTGTTGTCCTGCCGGGGGCATAAAAGACCCCTAGCACAAAAACCCGCGCGAATCAATAAATTGCTGCACCGGCGAACAAAGCCGGTCAAGCCGCATTAACTCATGGTTAACCGCGTTACCGCTCAAGGTCCGGTTATCAATCGCCAGCGCCGGGCTCAGCCGAGAAGAATTTCTCAAACTTGCCTTCAACGCCGTCCATCTCTTTGGCATCTGCGGGCGGTTCGCCCTTGGCGGTGATGTTCGGCCATTTGACAGCGTAATCGGCGTTGATCTTCAGCCACTTCTCAAGGCCCGGCTCGGTATCCGGCTTGATCGCTTCGGCTGGGCATTCGGGTTCGCACACGCCGCAGTCAATGCATTCGTCCGGGTGGATGACGAGCATGTTGTCGCCCTCATAGAAACAATCCACCGGGCAAACTTCGATGCAGTCCATGTATTTGCAGCGAATGCAATTGTCGGTAACCACATAGGTCATTGCAGAAAGGCTCCAGCCATAAAACTCCGTGCGCGGCAGTTAACGGCTTTGCAAGTCCTTATCAAGCCGGTGCACTGCGGCAAAACGGCGAAATGCGGAATGGAATTTCTCAAGGTCAGCTTTGGAATGCCGTCGGTGTTCTCAGATTTCCTCAAGAAAGTCGGCGAGAAACTTCTCCAGCCTCTCGTGCCGTTGGCGCGCGAGCGTTGCACCTGTCAGAGACTGGGAAGCTGAAAAACTCAATCCCGGTCAAATATCTGCGCCCGCAGCCGCTCATAGGCGCGGCGGTCGGCTTTTTCCGGCCGTCCGCCATGTACCGCCACCAAGCCGGTGTCCTTTGGCGCAGGCGGCGGGGTGACATCCTCAAACAGCAGCGCCGCTTCAGGCGCAGGCCCGCGCCGCTCGCCGATAGCCCGGACGATCAGCACACGCTCGACGCGGTCGAGATCAATTACCAACCGGTCGCCAAGCTTCACGGCATGGCTGGCCGAACCGCATTTCAAGTCATTGACAGTGACTTTGCCGCCCTCGGCCATTTTTGCGCCAAGACTACGCGATTTGACCGCGCGCGCGAAAAACAGCCACTTGTCGATCCGCTGCTTTTCCAAGGCTGGCTTCTCAACACCCGGCAAGGACAGTTTCTACTTCTTCAGCTGGTCGCGCAGAGCCGCGAGCTTGGCGAACGGCGAATCCGGGTCAAACTTCGGCGCACGCTCCTCGCGCGGCTTTGGATTGCCCTTGTATTCGTTCTTCTCGTGCTCGGGCCGATTGCCGCCGCCCTGTCCGCCCTTCTTGAAATCTGGACGGCCACCCTTGTTGTCACCATCGCCACGCGGCGCACGATTGCCCTGATGGCGCGGACGGTTGTCGCCTTCGGCATTCGCTGGTCTTTCACCTGCAGGACGGTCACCCGCGGGCCGGTCACGGCGCGGCCCGCGCTCATTGCGGTTGGCGGGCTTTGCTTCGCCTTCCGGTCGCGCCACGCTATCCGCGCGCGGCGCACCATGATGCTGGCCTTGACGCTGGCCGCCCGGACGGCGGTTGCCCGCATTGCGCTCGCCCTGCTGGCGCGGCTCGAATTTGCCCTGTTTCCAGAGCAACACGACCTTGGGCGCTTCTTCCACGGCCGGTGCAGCTTCGCCATCAACTACAGGCGCAGACGCTTCATCAGCGACCGTTTCGGCTTCAACCTTCTCGGCAGGCTCCGCGCGGGAAATGCGCTCGACAATCACTTCAGGCGTTGCAGGAGCAGGCGCGGCTGCCGCCACGGCGGCGTCGATCTCGGCAGTTTTCTTCTCGACTTCCTCCGCCGGCATCGTCTCCGACCGATAGCCAAGACCTTTCAGGATTTCTTCCATGTCGCCGGCAGTTGCGCCAAGGATCGACATCATCGCAGGCGTCACCATGAAGCGCTCGCCATCATAGGCCCCTGCGGGCCGCGCGCCCTGACCCTGTTTCCAGGCCAGTGTCGGGCGGATGAAATCAGCGAGACGCTCGAGAATGTCGATGCGCACGGCGCGCTTGCCGAGATAGCGGAAGCCACCGATGCGGTAGAACTCGCGGTCAAACGCCGGATCGGCTACTATCGACGTGCGCCCGGCAGACAGCGCCGCCACCACATCGCCGTAACCCGGCTTTTCACGGGCATCGTTCTTCAGCGCCCACAAAAGCGTCACCAGCTGCGCGGGAGCCGGCTTCAGCAGCGCCGGCAGGAAAATATGATAGGCACCGAAGCGGATGCCGAGCTTGCGCATCGTCGCGCGCGCTTCCTGATCGAGCGATTTGGCGTCATCAGCCACATCGCGGCGCTTCAAGACGCCCTGCGCCTCGTAAAGGCGGAACGCGAGGCCCTTGGCGACGCCTTCGAGCCCCTCGCCGACGACAAGATCAGCAAGCGGCTTCAGATGCTGGTCAATCTGGAACTGCACATAACGTGCCGCCCGGTGCTCCACCATCTCGCGCGAAGAACCGGCCAGCTGTTCGTCGGCCAGCAGGATCACCCGTGGCTTCAGGAAGTCGTCGGATGCGGCAAGCGTCGCGACCGGTGCGCCAAGCCAGCGGACAAAGCCGTCCGACCCCAGCGAAATGTCGCCATTGGCCGATGCTGCAAAGCGATAGGCACGCGCGTCATATTCCACCGCAAGCGATTTCATCGCTGCCGCACGGATCGCCTTGGCGTCTTCGCCATCGGTCGGACCATCAGCTGCAAAACGGAAGCCCTGCAGCTGTCCAACGATATGGCCTTCGACAAGAACGTCGCCGTTGACCGTTATTTCTGCCTCTAACATCGCTTTCTCTCTTAACCGCTTCATGAGAACGCTTGTCCTGCGGTCTACAAAGCGTTTCGTCAACCTCTCGTGCAACGCATCG
>JANPEK010000039.1:0-3012 GCA_031422915.1 Phyllobacteriaceae bacterium
GCTGGTGCTTTCGTCAGACGGCGAACAAGTGCCGTTTGACACGGTGCGCACGGCGGATTTTGCCAACATCGACATCGCCATCCGCGACAAAATTTTGCCAAACGCCCCTGTGGCACCGAAGACCGCCATTCTGGCGATTGCGGGGCCGATCAGCGGCGATGAAATTGAGCTGACCAACTGCCCGTGGGTGGTTCGGCCCTACGTAATGATGGAGATGCTTGGCCTCACGGACATCATCGTCATCAATGATTTCGAGGCGCAGGCGCTGGCTGTTGCTTCGCTCGGGCCTGAGCATCTGGAGCAGATCGGCGGTGGCAAACTTGTCGAGGGCGCAAGCCGTGTGGTGCTTGGACCTGGTACGGGTCTTGGCGTTGCCGGTCTCATCAACATTGCCGGCACGTGGTATCCGGTGCCCGGCGAAGGCGGACATGTGGACATGGGGCCGCGCACGCCGCGTGACTATGAAGTTTACCCGCACATCGAGGAACTCGACGGGCGCGTTTCCGGCGAACAGATATTGTGCGGCCGGGGACTGGTCAGCCTTTACCGCGCGGTGTGCAAAGCCAACGGTGTGACATCAACGCTCACAGAACCTCAGGATGTGACCGCGGCAGCATTCAGCGGTGCGGACCGCCAGGCAACGGAGACGCTGGACCTGTTTGCCATCTACCTTGGCCGCTTGGCTGGCGATCTCGCGTTGATCTTCATGGCACGCGGCGGGGTGTATCTGTCAGGCGGAATTGCCCAGAAGATCATCGAAGTGCTGAAGTCCGGCAGCATGCGCGCCGCCTTCGACAACAAGGCCCCGCATTCGGCCTTCATGCGCGAAACGCCGGTGTTTGTGATTACACATCCGCTCGCAGCAGTCGCGGGCCTGTCCGCCTATGCTCGGCACCCTGAGGGGTTTGGCATCAATCTGTCTGGCAAGCGCTGGCGTTAAGTTGATTGAGTTGCGCGCCGCGACAATCGAACGACGGGGCAAGCGAAAAGGCACGATCACGCATCGGCACTCTTGCCGGTAACCGGCGCGTTGTGCGAAACAGGTCGGGACATCAAAAATAGGCAACACCAATGCCGCAGGACCAATGTGAATGACTGACATGAGACTGGTGGTGGTTGGCGCGGCGGGGCGCATGGGGCTGGCGCTGATCCGCGCCATCCATGCAACAAGCGGCGTGACACTGTCCGGCGGGGTGGAGCGCAAGGGATCGCCGATGCTGGGCCGTGATGCGGGCGAAGTTGCCGGTGTGGGCGCGTTTGGTGTTGCGATCACTGATGATCCGCTGCCGGTGTTTGCATCTGCTGATGGCGTGCTTGATTTCACCATGCCTGCCGCCACGACGGAGTTTGCAGGCTATGCGGCGCAAGCGCGGATTGTCCATATCATCGGCACCACCGGCTGTTCGGCTGAGGACGAAGCGAAAATTGCCGCTGCGGCGCGGCACACCACAATCGTCAAATCCGGCAATTATTCGCTTGGCGTCAATATTCTCGCAGCGCTGACGGAGAAAGTTGCCAAGGCACTCGGCCCGCAGGATTTCGACATTGAGATTGTCGAGATGCACCACAAGCACAAGGTGGACGCGCCATCCGGCACTGCGTTGCTGCTCGGCGAAGCGGCGGCGCGAGGGCGCGGTGTTTCGCTTGGCGACCATTCGGTGCGCTCGCGCGATGGCCATACGGGCGCGCGGGTGGATGGCAGCATCGGATTTTCAGCCTTGCGTGGCGGCGCGGTGGTTGGCGATCATTCGGTGATTTTTGCAGGCAATGACGAGATAATCACATTGGCGCATCATGCCGTCAACCGCTCGATGTTTGCGGGCGGCGCGATTGCTGCTGCCAAATGGGCTTTCGGGCGAAAGCCGGGGCTCTATTCGATGCGCGATGTTTTAGACCTCAACGACTGACAAAGGAACTGCCATGTCCGGTACCCTCGTGCTCGTGCGCCACGGCCAGAGCGAATGGAATTTGAAGAACCTGTTCACCGGCTGGCGCGATCCGGACTTGTCCGAACTTGGCCATACCGAGGCCAAGGCGGCAGGTGCGGCGTTGGCGGCGCGCGGGCTGAAGTTCGACATTGCGTTTACCTCGGTGCTGCAGCGGGCGCAGAAGACCTGTCAGTATATTCTCGATGCCGTCGGCCAGCCGACGCTTGAAACGGTGCGCAATGCGGCGGTCAACGAGCGCGACTATGGCGAACTGTCGGGGCTCAACAAGGATGACGCCCGCGCCAAATGGGGCGAGGACCAGGTGCATATCTGGCGGCGTTCGTATGACGTGCCACCGCCCGGCGGCGAGAGCCTGAAAGACACCGGCGCGCGCGTCTGGCCGTATTATTTGCATGATATCCAGCCGCACGTACTGCGCGGCGAAACGGTGCTGGTCGCAGCGCACGGCAATTCTCTGCGGGCGCTGATCATGGCGCTTGACGGGCTGAGTGGCGACGAAATTGTCAAGCAGGAGCTGGCGACGGGTGTGCCGGTGATTTACCGGCTCAATGCGGATTCGACCGTGAAGTCGAAGGAAGTGCTGGCGGGTTAAAGTGCGTCTGGTTGATGCCGCCGCCGCACGGTCTGCGGCCTTCCCGAAATGCTCAGCCGTGCATCATTGCGCTGGCGTTCGGCGATCACCTTGCCGTTGGCGATGACAGCGAGCCGGTCCGGGCGCAGGCGCAATGCTTCGGTTGGGTTGCCTGCATCGAGGATGACCAGCGAGGCTTTGTCGCCGACGCTCAACCCGTAGCCTTCCAGATTCATGATTCTCGCGTTGCAGTTCGTCACCATGTCAAAGCACTTGGCCATTTCCGCTGGATGCGTCATCTGCGCCACGTGCAGGCCCATGAAGGCGACATCGAGCATGTCGGCGGTGCCAAGCGAATACCAGGGATCGAGCACACAATCCTGACCCCAGCCGACCGTGATGCCTTGGGCCTGCATTTCCTTGACGCGGGTGAGACCGCGGCGCTTGGGGTAGGTGTCATGGCGGCCCTGCAGCGTGATGTTGATCAGCGGA
>JANPEK010000040.1:0-7485 GCA_031422915.1 Phyllobacteriaceae bacterium
CTCAAACATTCGCGCAAGCAGCGCATCGCCAAAGGCTCCGGCACCGACGCCGCCGAAATCAACAAGCTTCTCAAGATGCACCGCCAGATGGCCGACATGATGAAAGCCATGAAGGGCGGCAAGGGCGGCGGCATGATGAAAAACATGATGGGCGGATTGGCCAGCAAGATGGGCCTCGGCGGTGGCGGCATGGGTGGCGGCTTGGGTGGCATTATGGGCGGCGGCGGTATGCCAGACCTGTCAAAAATGGACCCGAAGCAGCTCGAGCAGTTGCAGAAGCAGGCCGAACAGATGGGCCTCGGCGGCGGAATGCCGAAGCTTCCGGGCCTTGGAGGCGGCGGTCTGCCCGGCCTCGGCGGACCGAAACTCCCCGGCCTCGGCGGTGGCCTTCCCGGCCTGCCGAAGAAGAAGTGAGGGGATGAATGTCTGACACTTCCGCCAAACTTGTCGACCTGCGCGCCTCGATCGACAACATCGATGCTGCCGTCATTCACATGCTTGCCGAGCGCTTTCGCCGCACCAAGGAAGTCGGCGTTTTGAAAGCGCACGAAGGCCTGCCCGCTGCCGATCCGGCGCGCGAGAAAATTCAGATTGAGCGTCTGCGCCAGTTGGCGGCAGAGGCCAATCTTGATCCCGATTTTGCGGAGAAGTTTTTGAACTTCATCATCCGCGAAGTCATCCGCCACCACGAACAGATCAAGGCCGAAACGGCCGCGACGAAACCATAGAAAAACGAAGGACTAGAAAATGTCACTGAAAATCCGCCTCGCCCGCGCCGGCTCCAAGAAGCGCCCTTACTACCATGTCGTCGTTGCCGATGCCCGCTCGCCGCGCGATGGCCGCTTCATCGAACAGATCGGCAAATGGAACCCGATGCTCGACAAGGGCTCGGCTGACCGCGTCGTGATCGACGGCGACAAGGCCAAGGACTGGATCGCCAAGGGCGCCCAGCCGACCGACCGCGTGCTGCGCTTCCTTGCAGAAGCTGGCGTCGCCACCCGCGAAGCCCGCGTCAACCCGAAGAAGGCCGAGCTCGGCACCAAGGCCAAGGAACGCATCGCCATGGCCGAAAAGAAAGTGGCTGACGCCGCTGCCAAGGTGGAAGCTGAAAAGGCCGCCAAGATCGCCGCTGCGGAGGCCGAGAAGGCCGCGGCTGAAGAGGCTGCTGCCGCTGAGAAAGCCGCAGCCGAAGAAGCCGCAGCCGCCGCCAAGGCCGCTGCAGAAGCTCCGGCTGATGTTGTTGCTGAAGAAGCGCCAGCTGAGGTCGTTGCTGAGGCCCCGGCTGAGGTTGCTGCTGAGGAAGCGCCTGCTCAATAATCGTCGCCGCACATGGGGCGTTCCCTTCTCCCCGCCTCTTGCGGGGAGAACGTGCGCCGATAGGGGCGGATGGGGGGCAGCGCCGAGGGTGGAAATTTAGCGTCTTGCGTCTGACACCTCGTCGAACCGGGTAGCGTTCAAAATTTCTGTATCATTTGTTCTGTAGCCAATCGCCGACCCTCGGCGCTGACCCTCATCCGGCGCTTCGCGCCACCTTCTCCCCGCAAGCGGTGGGGAGAAGTAAACACCCGCCGCCTTTTGCGCTTGTTACCGACGAAAGCCAGATTTTGGGCCAGACATCACCCCGCACCCTCTCCATCCTCGGCGCGACCGGCTCCATCGGCGTCAACACGCTTGATGTTATCCGCCACATGGGCGGGCGCGAGGCGTTTGAAATTGTCGCGCTGACCGGCTCAGCCAATGTCGCCCTGTTGGCAAAACAAGCCATCGAACACGGCGCAAAAATCGCCGTCACTGCCGACGAGCGCCAGTATGGCGCGCTGAAAGACGCACTTTCCGGCACCGGCATAAAAGCATCTGCCGGGCGTCAGGCCTTGATTGAAGCCGCCGCGATTCCCGCCGACATTACAATGGCCGCAATTGTCGGCATGGCAGGGCTGGAGCCGACGCTGGCGGCTGTGAACAATGGCGGCACGATTGCGCTCGCCAACAAGGAATGCCTGGTTGCAGGCGGCGATCTCTTCATGGGCGCAGTCAACGCATCGGGCGGAACGCTGCTGCCGGTCGACTCAGAGCACAGCGCCATCATTCAGCTGCTGGATGCCAATCATCGTGCCTCGCTCGAACGTGTCATCCTCACCGCCTCCGGCGGACCTTTTCGCACTTGGTCGCGCGAGCAGATGGCCAGCGTAACAGTCGAGACCGCCCGCGCCCATCCCAACTGGTCGATGGGCCTAAAAATCTCCATCGACTCGGCATCCATGTTCAACAAGGCGCTGGAGATGATCGAGGCCAGACATCTGTTCGGCCTTGCGCCTGAGCAGATCGAAGTCATCATCCACCCGCAGTCCATTGTCCATTCCATGATCGCCTATCACGACGGCTCAATCCTCGCCCAGCTGGGCCCAACCGACATGCGCGTTGCCATCGGCTATGCGCTGAACCACCCAGCGCGCGGCCATTTGCCCGTCGAGCGGCTGGACTTTGCCAAGCAGGCCAGACTGGATTTCGAAGCGCCGGACGAGACGCGGTTCCCTGCGCTGAGATTGGCACGTGAAGCAATGCAAAACGGCGGCCTGTCCGGCGCTATCTTGAACGGCGCGAAAGAGGCGGCACTCGAGGCTTTTCTCGCCGGAAATACCCCGTTCATGGCGATGGCGGAGATTGTTGAATCGGTGATGGAAAAGCTTGGCGCACCGGTCGCCTCAGACTTTCAAAACGTCATTGCCGTTGATAAAGAAGCGCGGAAGCTGGCAGAGGAATTGATTGCCTAACCGTCGCCCTTCTCATCCCTCTCACTGCTCTTCATCTTCTTGCGCTCTTTTTCCTCCTCCCGCGCCCGACTGAGGCCCGACGAAATCAACCCCGTTGGCACTGCGATCACGCCAAGCCCGATGATCAAAATGAAGAACGTGAAAAACCGTCCGCCCGCAGTAATGGGGTAGACATCGCCATAACCGACAGTGGTCAGCGTCACCACGACGAACCACAGCGCATGCGGGATTGAGGCAAAGGCCTCCGGCTGGGCGTCATGTTCGAACTCATAAATTCCCACCGCCGAGATGAACATCACGATCAGCGCCAGGAACCCGAACACGATCAGCTCTTCCTTGATCAGCTGGAATGTTCGGGTGATCCGGTCGAGCGCCGCCACATGCCGCGCCAGTTTGCCGATACGCAGGATTCGCAGCAGCCGCAGCGAGCGCAACGCCTGAAAATTGCCGCCGAGGGTCAGCCAGAACGGCAGGATCGCCAGAAGGTCAACCACGCCCCAGAAGCTGCGCGCATAACGCAAAGGCCTTCGCGCCGTCCAAAGCCGCAGCAGATACTCTGTCGTGAATAAGAGTAGCACAATCACATCGAGCGCGTTCAGCAGCGGATCCGTCCACGCCGGCAAGCCCGGAACGGTAGATATCGACAGACCGAAAATCGACACCAAAATGACAGCGATCATGATCTGGTCAAACGCCGAGCCGAAGCGCGCATCCTGCCCCCAGATGACCCGTCCGATCCGGTCTCGCAAACTGTTTACTTCCACCGCTGTCACCCCCGAATGCGGCACGCCCCGTATGATTTTGCCACATCAAAGTCTTGCCGCAAAGCCGGTTTGTGTCAGCAAGGTTTGACAGGCGGCAACCGCCATGATTCCAGTGGCCAATGGAAACTGCCGACAGCCATCTCCTCATCCACAGCGTGTTCGATGCACTGGCATGGCTGACCGCCGCCGCAACGCTCATCATCCTTCGTCGCACGTGGTTTGCCGATAACCCTGTCGAACAAAATCTGCGCTTCGGCTACCTTGCCGCCGTGTTGTTTGGCGCAGGCATCGGCGCGTGGGCATTCGGCACGCTGAACGGCTGGGCGTCCGGCCACCCGGGACTTGCCCGCTCGGTCGAAGGCGCACTGGCCGGAGCCATTATCTCCATCGAACTGTACAAGCGCCTCAACGGCATAACGCTGCGCACCGGCGCAGTTTACGCCCTGCCGCTGGCGCTCGGCATCGCCGTGGGTCGCATTGGTTGTTTGCTCTCCGGGATGGAAGATTTCACCTACGGCATTCCGACCGGCGCAAGCTGGGGCTGGGATTTCGGCGACGGCATCCTGCGCCATCCAGTGCAGCTTTATGAAAGCGTGATGATGGCAGGTTTCGCGTTGGTTTATGTCGCCATGGTCCTGCGAAAGAACGCATTCTGGAGAGCCAACGGCTTTTACCTCGCGGTCGCCTTCTATGCCACGCAACGGCTTGCGTTGGAGTTTCTCAAACCCTACGCCACGGTGGCAGGCCCGCTGACTGTCTTTCAGCTTTTGTCACTGGTGCTGATCGGTTATGCGTTGATGATGCTCGTAACGAGAGAAAGGGCAGCCCCATGAACCCGATCATAGCCGTCACGGGTGCATTGCTTCTGCTGCCGGGCCTGTGCGGAACCTTTTTCTTTGGTTTGACCCTGCTCCCAGGCAACGGCTCGCGTGAAGAACAGGATTATATGAGCCTGTTCATGGCCGTCGCGGTGCCATCCATCCAGATCGGCTGCCTGGGCCTCTGGCTCATGGCGCGTGAGAGTGCGAACGAAACATTTCGCAGTGCCACGCGCTTCGCCGGCTGGTTCGGAGCAATTGCCGCAGCGATCATGATCGTTCGTTTCGTACTTCTGGCAAACAGGCAAAACGATAGCTTTGTCAATTGGCTCGGCTTCGTCGCCATCGGAGCCGCCATCGCCATTCTTCCGTTCCTGATCGGCGGCTTCCTTGCCATCCGTCTGCCAAAACACCCGCAACCAACAGCGTCACCAAAATGAAGCGCTTCTTGCTCGTATCGCTTGGCGTATTTCTGCTGCTGCCCGGCCTATGCAGCGCTGCAACCATCATGATCACCGCGCCATGGACCATCGAGTCCTTCTTCCGCCCGGAAAAATACCCCAACATGGATGCCTCAGCGATGGTCATCTGGCCGCTGTTGTGGGGCGTTTGCTTCCTGATAAGCTGGAGAGGCTGGAAACTGCTGCGCAGCGCAAGAAAGGGCAATCAAGGATGAGCAAGCCATGAAAATTGCCCAGATCATAATCGGCGCACTCCTCCTGCTGCCGGGCATCTGCAGCCTCGCGTTCATGCTGTTGCTGATCCCTGAAGCAAACGCCGGTGACCGCCTTACTGACAGCCTTTGGGGCCTGTGGGTGCCCTGCCTCGCGGTTGGCGCGCTCGGCATCTGGCTCATCCGCAACGCAAGGAACCGCCCGTGAACGCCCACGCCCCGCGCAAATCCAAGCCCTACCTTTTCCACGGCCAAACCCAGTCGATGTGCGAGACCTGCCTCAGGCTTGTCCCCGCCAAAATCCTGATCTCCGGCGACGAAGTCTTCTTCGAAAAGCGCTGCCGTGAGCATGGTTTGCAGAAGACGCTGATCTCCAGCGATGCCGCCTATTATCTGGCGCAGCTGTCTTGGCTGAAGCCCGGCGACCGGCCGCTCGATGTGCAGACACGCACCGACTATGGCTGCCCCTATGACTGCGGCCTCTGCCCGGACCATGAGCAGCATTCCTGCCTTGCCATCATCGAAGTCAACGAGGCTTGCAACCTCACTTGCCCGGTGTGCTTTGCCGACTCGAGCCAGAAATCCACCAAACATCAGAACTTGGCCACCATCGCCCGCATGATGGACGCACTGGTCAAATCCGAAGGCGAACCGGACCTGCTGCAACTCTCCGGCGGCGAGCCGACCATCCATCCGGACATCATCCGCATCATCGACATGGCGCGTGAACGGCCGATCCGCCATGTGATGATCAACACCAACGGCCTGCGCATCGCCTCCGACGCGGCGTTCGTTGCCAAGCTTGCGGCACGCAAGAAGGGGTTGGAAATTTATCTGCAGTTCGATTCGCTAAGCCCCGATGCGATCAAGAACCTGCGCGGCGCGGACCTGTCGAAAATCCGCCGCAAGGCGCTCGATGCGCTCGAAACGAATGGCATTTCGACAACGCTGGTCTGCACCGTCAAGAAGGGCGTCAACGACCATGAAATGAAGGGGATCATCGACCACGCTTTGGAGTTCAAATGCGTACGCGGCGTCACCTTCCAACCGCTGCAGGATACCGGTCGCAATGAGGGCTTCGACCCAAAGAAAAACCGTGTCCTCCTCTCGGAAATCCGCCGCCGCGTCGTTGATGAGTCCGGCATTTTCGGCGAAGCGGACATGATCCCGCTGCCGTGCAATCCAACGTCCATCTCCATCGGCTACGGCATCCGCGCCGGCAAAACCGTCGTGCCGGTCACCGCCATGATCCCGAAATCCGAGATCATCCGCGATGTGCCGAACGCCGTGAATTTCGAGCGCTACCCGATGCTGAAGGAGAAAATCTTCGACCTGTTCTCGCTCTCCACCATCGAGCCGAACGTCTCCGCGCGCCTCGGCGACCTCCTCTGCTGCCTGCCGCAGGTGCCGGTGCCGGACGGCCTCACATACGAAAACATCTTCCGCGTCGTCATCATCGATTTCATGGACCGCTTCAACTTCTGTGTCGGCAATGTGAAGCGTTCCTGCACCCATTTCGTGACGCCGAACGGTCAGATAATCCCGTTCGAGACCTATAATCTCTTGTACCGGGACGGGAGCGTAGAGCGGTTCAGGAAACAGATTGCTGCCGCATGAACCCCACATGAACACCCGGTTCAGCATCCGCTCAGCCTGACCGTGCAAACCTGCCTCCAACAGCGGACAATCCGCTTGTGTCTGGAGGTCATCATGATCACGATTTACGGCAACAGCTACAACAACGTCATTTACGGTACCGACTTCACTTTCTTGGACAGTGTCCGCATTTTCGGTGGCGCGGGCAGCGACACGGTCGTCGGCACGGCACTCAATGACTATCTTCATGGCGATGCCGGCAACGATTACCTGTCGGGCGGCGCAGGCAATGACTGGATGTCTGGCGGCACCGGCAATGATCGTCTTTACGGCGGTACCGGTCTCGACACGCTCTATGGAGGCTCCGGCGCGGACCTTCTCGATGGCGGCGACGGCAATGACTACCTGAACGGTGGCACGGAATACGACACAATCTACGGCGGCACCGGCAACGACACGCTGATCGGCGATCAGGGCAATGACTATTTGTCAGGCGGCACAGGCGCTGATCGTCTGTATGGCGGCACAGGCCTCGACACCCTCTACGGCGGTTCCGGCGCGGATCTGCTCGACGGCGGCGATGACAATGATTACCTCAACGGCGGCACCGAGTATGACACGATCTACGGTGGCCTCGGCAATGACACGCTGGTCGGCGATCAGGGCAATGACTACCTTTCCGGCGGTTCGGGCAATGACGCGCTTTACGGCGGCACCGGCAACGACACGCTGATCGGAGGCTCAGGCTACGACACATTCGTCTTCGCAGACGGTTATGGCAGCGACGTCATCACCGATTTCACCTTCGGTCAGGACAAGATCAAACTTGACATCGCCAGCGTCTGGGACTTCGGCGACGTGCT
>JANPEK010000041.1:0-18393 GCA_031422915.1 Phyllobacteriaceae bacterium
GTCGCTGGGATTTCGCATCGGCAATTTTGCCTATTGTTCCGACGTCTCAAATTTTCCGTCGGAAACTGTCGACCAGCTTCAAAATTTGGATGTACTGGTCATCGATGCTCTGCAATATCGCCCGCATCCAAGCCATCTCTCACTGGACGAATCGCTAGCATGGATCGATAAGTTGAAGCCAAAGCGGGCAATCCTGACGCACATGCACACGCCGCTGGACTACGATACCGTGACCGCATCTGTGCCAAATGGCGTTGAGCCTGGCTTTGACGGGCTGATTGTCGAGATGCCGGCGCAGTAAGGCAAGATGTTGCTTGCGAAAGATTTTTGACACTCTATCCTTTTCGTGGGGCCTGACCAGGAGACTTATTCAATGCGTTCGTTCGCAACCGCAGCCCCATTCGCGTTTGTAGTGCTATTGTCTCTGGCCGTACCGTCGGTCGCGGCGCAGGAAGACTGCGATTTCATTGCCGCATCCTATGCCAAGCTCGTCAATGTGCCATACAAGCAAATCATCAAGACGGACGGCAAAGTGGGTGGCGAGTTCATTTCGATGAACAACATCCTCTATGCCAAAGTTTCGGACAGCTGGGACAGCATGCCTTACGCATTGGAAGCGCGCCGCGCGAACATGAACCAGCTGTTCGACAAACTCAGCATCAAGGAATGCGCCAGAGAGCCGGATGGCAATCTTGAGGGCAAGGCCGTGAAGGTTTTCAGCTACGTCGTGCCGCCGATAACCGGCATGTCTACCGAGCCGACAACGCAGCTCATTCATATCGGCAGCGACGATGGCATGCCATACTTGATGACAGCCGGGGCAATGTGGGTGGAACTGAGTTACGATAACGTCGCTGCGCCAATTGAGTGAAAGCAGCCGGACGCGACGCCGTCGACCACGCTGATTGTTCCATAATCCATCTTATGCGATTCAAGCGTAAGGGTCGAGACGACTTTTCGCGCGCTTGGTGCTTATAGACCGGGCTTCCCTCAAGCCTCGTTGTCGATGTGATGTTTGATGATCGCGTCGAATCCGGCGTCTGCCCGAAAGCCCAGACTGATTGCCCGGGCCGCGTTGAAGTTTGACGGCCAGCCTGAAACGATTTTCCGAATTGTTTCATCAGGTTCACTGCGAATGAGTTTAACCGCCTTGTCGCCAGCCGCGCGGCGCAGCGCTTCGATCTGTTCGCCGACGGTGGCGGACAAGCCCGGCATGTTCAGATTTCGCCGTGGACCGAGCTTGTCAGTATCCAGACCTGCTGCGTGCAGCAAAAAGCTGACTGCCGTCTGAGGGCTGGCAAACCAGTGGCGGACGCTATCGTCTACCGGCAGTACGGCTTCCTTGCCAGCCAACGGTTCGCGCAGGATATTTGAGAAGAAGCCAGATGCAGCCTTGTTTGGCTTGCCCGGCCGGATGCAAATTGTCGGCAGGCGCAGACCAATGCCGTTGAAAATTCCCTTGCGGGAATAGTCTGACAGCAGCAGTTCGCAGATTGCCTTTTGAGTTCCATAACTGGTCAGTGGCGTCGTTATGAATTCGTCATTTATCTTGTCCGGAAACGGCGCGCCGAATACTGCGATGGACGAGGCGAGAATCACCTTTGGTAGGTAAGGTGATCGCTGCCCTTCCAACCTGATGGCTTCAAAAAGCCGCCGTGTGCCATCGAGGTTGATCCGATAGCCCTTCTCGAAGTCTGCTTCCGCCTCTCCTGAGACGATAGCAGCAAGATGGAAGATGATGTCCGGGCGGTTTACGATCAGTCCATCTGCAAAACCGGGTGCAGAGAAATCTCCTGAAACGACGCGTGCCACGCCGCGCAACCCGTGCGGAACTGGAGCCTCAGCAATATCAGCCATGGTCAGGCGCTCGACCGCACCGCCCACACCAAGCTCATCCGTTGCAAGGCGGGCTACCAGCCTGTGGCCCAGCATTCCAGCTGCTCCGGTAATCAAAACATGCATTTGGCTATCCTTGTGGAAAAATGATCGTATTGCTTGAGACAGGAGCAGCTTGCTGCGTTAAGTCGGGTTTGCCAACCCCGATTTGTCAGGCACTCAAAATGACCCCTTCCCGCGACATCAGCCGCCTCTTGGAAATTATGGCCGCGTTGCGCGATCCAGAGACTGGTTGCCCGTGGGATGTTGTGCAGACATTCGAGACAATTATCCCCTACACGATTGAAGAGGCGCACGAAGTTGCCGAAGCAATAAGCCGCAACGACATGGTGGACCTGGCAGACGAGCTCGGTGATTTGCTTTTGCAAGTCGTGTTTCACGCACGGATGGCGGAAGAAGCGGGCAGCTTTGATTTTGGTGCGGTTGTTGAGGCGATCACAACAAAGATGATCCGCCGCCATCCTCACGTCTTTGGTGATGCCGAAGCGCGTTCAGCGGGCATGGCCAAGGGAATGTGGAACAAAATCAAGGCCGAGGAGAAGGCCGGGAGGCTTGCCAAGCGCATCGCAGCAGGCCTTGCAACGGGCGAGGTCATCCGTCACCTGGATGCCGTGCCAACCGCTCTTCCCTCGGTTCTTCAATCGGTCAAGCTTCAGGAACATGCCGCGCGTGTCGGCTTCGATTGGGACGAACCTGCGCCCATCATCGACAAGATCGAGGAGGAGTGCGGCGAGCTGCGTGAAGTGATTGCAAGCGGCGATCAAGCACGGGTTTCCGAGGAGTATGGCGACATCCTGTTTGCCATGATGAACCTTGGCCGTCGTTTGGGTGTTGATCCAGAAAGCGCGTTGCGCGCGACAAACCTGAAGTTTCGCAAGCGCTTTGCCCACGTAGAAGACGGGCTGGCGGATGCCGGCATTCCTCTTGGCAGCTCGGACCTTCAAACAATGGAAGCACTTTGGCAGAGCGCCAAAGCCATGCCAGACTAAAAGTCCTGCGCGGGCTTTTGCGTTTGTCCAAGCCTGTGACTCAGTTCCATCCGTGTTTGCGGGCTCATCCGCACTGTCAGATTGACGCCACCATCATCACGGTCATGCCGTGCCAGCACGGCACCATTGCGGTAAATCCAGTCAACGTTGGCCATCAGCCGTGCTGGCACAATACAGTCGATGATTTCCGCCTTGCCCTCTAGACGCTCCTCTATTGCAGACAGGAGCGCATCTACTCCCTCGCCTGTCAGCGCTGAAGCTGGCAGTTGGGAAGGGCCGACACCTTCATGCCGAGTCAGACTTGCGATGGCGTGTCGCTCTTCGGGCGCGAGCAAATCCGTCTTGTTCCAAACTTCGATCAGTTTTGACGCATCTTTCGGATCGATTCCCAGACTGCGCAATATCGTCTCAACGTCATGCGATTGCGCACTGGAATCGGGATCGGCAATATCTCGCACATGAACGACCAGATCCGCCTCGACCACCTCTTCCAGCGTCGCACGAAACGCCGCCACCAGATGCGTTGGCAGGTTGGATATGAAGCCGACCGTGTCGGAAAGAATTGCCAGCCCGCCGTGCGGTAGTGATAGCCGACGTAGGGTGGGATCAAGTGTGGCAAACAGCATGTCGGCTGCCATGACGTCGGCACCTGTCATGCGGTTGAAAAGTGTGGACTTGCCGGCATTCGTGTATCCCACAAGCGCCACGACAGGGTATGGCACCCTCCTCCGCTTGGCACGATGAAGTTTCCGGGTCTGGGTGACCTGTGTCAACTCGGCTTTCAGCCGGTCAATCTTTTCCTGCAGCAAACGCCTGTCAGACTCAATTTGCGTTTCGCCAGGCCCACCCATGAACCCGCCGCCGCCGCGTTGGCGCTCCAAATGGGTCCAGCTGCGCACCAGCCTGCCCTTTTGGTAGGTAAGATGCGCAAGTTCGACCTGCAGAACGCCTTCGCGCGTCTTTGCCCGCCGTCCGAAAATCTCGAGGATAAGCCCGGTTCGGTCTATCACTTTGATCTTCCAGGCGCGTTCCAGATTTCGCTGCTGCACAGGCGTCAAGGGATGATCGACAATGACCAGTCCGATCTCTTGTGCTTCAATTTCTTGCGCAATCGTTTCAACAGAGCCTTCGCCGAGCAAGGTTGCAGGTTTCGGGCGCTGGACATTGATCACAGCTTTGTGAAGGACTTCCAGCTCAATAGCCAGCGCAAGGCCGACCGCCTCTTCCATGCGGGCTGATGAGCTCCGCACGGCGGCGGTGCCAGCTTTCGTGTCAGATGATTCCATGGAAAACCGCGTTGGCAGCACCGGTACTATTACCGCCGCCCGCATGGCTTGGTCCGTTGATGATTTCAAATCCACTCCCTCGGAGCGCGTGGGCAATGCCTGAACAATATACTACAAGGCCTCTTCGCCCTCGAACATTTGAACCGGCTGGCTGGGCATGATCGTCGAGATTGCATGCTTGTAGACCAGTTGCGAATGTCCGTCACGACGCAGCAAGACGCAAAAATTGTCAAATGAAGTAACGACGCCCGTCAGTTTCACGCCATTGACCAAAAAAATGGTCAATGAGTTCTTCTGCTTGCGTACTGAATTCAGGAAAAGGTCCTGAAGGTTCTGTGACTTTTCGGCCATGTGTGTTTTCCGATGTCCCTGATTTTCTTTTGGTAATGCCACCCCGCGGCCACACCCTGTCAAGACACTTTTAAAGTGTCCCGAAGAGTAAATTACCAGAAGTTGTCGCCCCTACCCCACAACTCCCGATATCAGGCAAGAGTCTTTTCCGCAACGGCAAAAAATGCATCGCGCAACTGAGGCGCAATCATTCCCGGATGGCCATTTCCGATTGGTTGCCCATCAAGTTGCACAACAGGCATGACCAGCGTAGTTGCAGCCGTGATAAAGACTTCCCTTGCGTTCTTTGCTTCATCGACTGTGAACGCGCGCTCTTCTACTGTCAGACCAAGTTTGGCCGCAACCTCGATAACCGTTGTCCGGGTGACTCCGCGCAATATTCCATGTTCAGCGGGGCGAGTGAGGAGCTTGCCGTCTTTGGATACGATCCACGCATTTGTCGCTGCGCCCTCTTTGACAAATCCGGCATCATCAACAAACAGTGCCTCCTGCGCGCCTTGCCGTTTGGCAGCCTCGCGGGCGAGCACATTCGGCAACAGGCCAATTGTCTTGATATCAACACGGTCCCATCGGTTTTCTGGAACGGTTATAACGGAAATGCCGGACAATGCGCGCTTCTCTGCCGCGTCGCGGTTGAGCGATTTGGCCGTTATGACAATTGATGACGGCACGCCGGATGATGGAAACACGTGGTCGCGCTTGGCCACGCCGCGGGTCACTTGAAGATAACACATGCCGTTGAAGACATAGTTTCGACGAACCGTCTGGCGGATAACCGATGCGAGCGCGTTTCGCGACATCGGCCACTTCATGTCCAACTCGCGGAGCGAACGGTCGAGCCGATCCAGATGGCGCGTCAGATCGACGATATAGCCATATCGGACCTCACAGACCTCATAAACACCATCAGCAAACTGATAGCCGCGATCTTCAACGTGAACAGCGGCGTCGGCGTGGCGGACATAGCGTCCATTGACATAGGCAATCCGAGACAAGTGCTATCCCCCAATAGAGTTATTGTTGAAGCTAAACACCGAGTGATTTGAGCTTTCGGTGCAGAGCGGACCGCTCCATGCCGACAAACTCCGAAGTCCTTGAAATATTGCCGCCAAACCGGTTTATCTGCGCGATCAAATATTCCTTTTCAAACACTTCCCGCGCCTCGCGCAGCGGCAGCGCCATGATGTGCTGGTCAGACTGCGTCGGCACGCGCGGCAACATGTCGCCAACCTCGGCCGGAAGCAGACTTGCCGTGATTTCGCTGTCGGTGTCATCGCCGCGCGCCAGGATCAGCAGCCGCTCGACGTTGTTGCGGAGCTGGCGCACGTTTCCGGGCCATCCGTGCGACTGCAACACGGCCATCGCGTCGTCACCGATCTTGCGGGGCTTGATGCCCGCCTGCTCCGTCAACTGCCTGACGAAAAAGTTGACAAGTTCAGGGATGTCTTCACGCCGGTCTGCAAGTGGCGGCACAGACAATGGCACCACAGCCAACCGGTGGAACAGGTCCTCACGGAACCGCCCCTCGGCAATCATCGCCTCAAGGTTCTGTGCCGTTGACGAAATGATTCGTATATCGACTTTGACCCGCTTGTTGCCCCCTACCCGTTCAAAACTCTGATCAATCAAAACTCTCAGAATCTTGTTCTGGGTTTCCCTTGGCATGTCGGCAACTTCGTCGATGTAAAGCACGCCGCCGTGTGCCTCTTCCAACGCGCCGATCTTGCGCTCGCCGCCGGTCATCTCCGTGCCAAACAGTTCGATTTCCATGCGCTCCGGCGTGATCGTCGCTGCGTTGACGGTGATGAACGGCCCGCTGGCACGCGGTGATAATTGGTGGATTGCGCGCGCCGCCATTTCCTTGCCGGAGCCGGATGCCCCAAAGATCATCACCCGGCTGTTGGTCGGCGCAATGCGCTCAATGAGCTGCTTCAGCTGATTCATTGCCTGCGATGCACCGATGAGCTCCAGACTGTCCGAGCTTTTCTTGCGAAGCTCCGAAACTTCCTTGCGCAAACGGGACGTCTCCAGAGCGCGTTCGGCCACCAGCAGCAGGCGGTCGGCCTTGAACGGCTTCTCAATGAAATCGTAGGCACCGCGTTTGATGGCTGAAACCGCAGTTTCGATGTTGCCGTGGCCCGATATCATCACAACCGGCAAGTCCGGATACTGGGTCTTGATTTCATCAAGCAGCGACAAACCGTCAAGCCTGCTGCCCTGAAGCCAAATGTCCAGAAACACCAGCCGTGGCATGCGCGCATCAATGGCCTGGAGAGCGGTATCGGCGTCCTTGGCGGTGCGGGTCTCATGGCCTTCATCTGACAGAATGCCTGCAACCAGTTCGCGGATGTCTTCTTCGTCGTCGACGACCAGAATTTCAGACGCCATTTTCACTTACCTGCATGATTTTGTTGTTTTTATTTTCAAAGCTTGTGATTTCCACTGCCGGATTTGAGGCGATTGCCGGAAAAACAATGCGAATGTTCGCCCCGACGCCGCCATGGAAATCCGTTGGTGCGTCATGAAGGGATAGCGTTCCCGAATGTTCTTCGACAATCTTGCGCACTATCGCCAGACCCAACCCTGTCCCCTTTTCACGGGTGGTCATGTAAGGTTCCAGCAATCGCTGCCGGTTCTCACGCGGAAGTCCCCGACCGTTGTCGATGATGTCGATAACCATGGATGCGCCCTCTTTTGCAGCGCGAACCAGAACATGTCCTTGCTCGCCCGCTTCATCAGACTCACGGCCATCTATGGCTTCGGTGGCATTCTTGATCAGGTTGCCAAATGCTTGTGCCAGCATGCGGCTGTCCAACATGCCCATCAGAGCCGTGTCCGGTAGCTGCTTTTCTATCATGATGTCTGGACGGCTGACCTCAATCAGAAATGCTGCTTCACGCAGCGGCTGGCGGATGTCGAGCGGCGCAGGTACAGGCTTTGGCATCCGGGCAAACGACGAAAACTCGTCAACCATACGGCCAATGTCGCCGACTTGCCGGATGATCGTATCGGTGCACTGATCGAAAATATCACGGTCGTCGACAATCACCTTGCCAAAGCGGCGCTTGATCCGCTCGGCAGACAGCTGGATTGGAGTCAGTGGATTCTTGATCTCGTGGGCAATGCGGCGGGCGATATCGGACCAGGCAGTCGAGCGCTGCGCAGTGACAAGATCGGTGATGTCATCCACCGTCACCACATACGAGTGCTCTGACCCTGCGGATTCCTCGACCGTAATCTGCACATTGTAGGTCCGCTCCGCCCCTTTACGTATAAATGTCGCCTGCTCGCGGTAAACCGGTCTTTCCGTGCTTCGCGCCAGCTCGAATATGGTGCCGAGTTCAGGCAGTACTGCAGAGAGCAACTGCCCGGTCGCAAGATTTGCGTCGATGCCAAGGATGTGTTCAGCCGATTTGTTGGCAATGTTGATGACACCATCAGGGTCAACACCGATAACCGCAGCCGTGACACCGGACAGCACTGCCTCTGAGAAGCGACGCCTTTCGTCAATCTGGTCTCTTGCGTAAATCAGTTCATTGCGCTGCGATTTCAGTTGCTGAATCATCGTGTTGAATGTGTCAGACAGGAACCCGACGTCGCCATCGGATTTTCGCACGGGAACCACGACATCCAAATCACCTTTAGCCACCGCGTCGGACGCGCCGATCAACAGCCGGATTGGCCGCACCAGCCGGTCTGCCACCGCAATTCCTGTCCAAATTGCCGACAACAGAACAACCAGCGTCAAACCCAGATACAGCAGCGCAAATGCAATCTGTGTTGTCGTGCGGTTTTCCTCCAGGTCCTGATATTCGGCGGCATTGGTGTTGACGATCTTGACTGCCTCAATCAGCTGCTGGTCAACGCTGCGTATGGTATAAAGGTAAGCGTTCTCAATTTCCCGCAGCTTGATAATCGCACCGACGAGGTTTCTGTTTTCGGGAGGAATCAGCACCGGATTGCCATCAGCAGCAGTCGCCAAAGCTTCTTCCGGTGCTGGCGGCAACGCGGGCATCCCGGGCTTCATCGCCGACGCGATCAGAACCTTGCCGGCATCGTTCAGCAATGACGCTTGCAGCAAACCCCGTCCGGCTGACTGTTGATCGAGCAGCTGTTTGAATCCATTGCGATCAAGGCTGTAGAGTGTGCGGGCAGAATCGAGGTTTGCCGCCATCGACAGCGTCGTGCCTTGCAAATTCCGCGCGTTTTCTTCGACATATGAGCGCGCAATCGAAATGGATGAGTTGACGATATCCTTCGTGCGAATGGCAAACCAGCGGTCGAGGCCGACATTCAACGTCACAGACGCGACAATCGCCACAACAATCGCCGGCACGGCGGCAACAAGTGAGAACAACGCAACGATGCGCACATGTAAACGCGCGGCAGCGCGTCCATGTTGGCGGGCGCGGATGATTCGGTCAATTTCACGCGCTATGAACAGAAGCAGCAGGACAATCAGTCCTGCGTTCACATAAGCAAGTGCTCTGGTGATCTGCGGCGTTGGCGTGATCGGCGTCACGCCCATCAAAATGCTGAAGGACACTGCGGCCGTGGCGAGCGAGGTCAGCACCACCATCAAACCGGGCAACGCCAGCAGCTTGCGCCCCTCCGGCGTGCCGGAGAGCCCTTTCCAATTTCCCAACAAACTCGCGCTCTGCAAATCCACACCCCTGAATCATCAATGCGTTGCAATCATGCAACGCATTGTGGCGTTTTTGCAACGATATTCAATTGTGCTGTGGGAAACCCGGCTTTGAACTCCTGAAAATCGAGATACCGAGTTCGCGAATCTTCTTGCGAAGCGTATTGCGGTTCAAACCGAGCAGCTCAGCGGCGCGGATCTGATTACCATTTGTGGCGGTCAGGCAGGCGAGGATCAACGGATACTCAAACTCGACGAGGAACCGGTCATAAATGCCCGGCGGCGGAAGACTGTCCTTGAACGATGCAAAATAGCCTTGAAGCTGCACCTCGACTGCCTGCGAAATGGTGACATCTTCAGGATTGCCATTGGCAGCGCCAGCCGGTTTGAAACCGCCCTGCTCGGAGCGCAATTCCTGCTCAATGATGTCTGCCGTGATTTCGTCTTGAGGATAAAGTGCCGACAAGCGCCGCACAAGATTTTCAAGTTCGCGCACGTTGCCCGGCCAGGTGTGGCGCTTGAGCAGGTCCAACGCTGGCTGATTGATGCGTTTTGGCGTCAGTCCCTCTGATTCAGCGATATCGAAGAAGTGCCTGACAAGGTCTGGAACATCCTCAGCCCTCTCGCGCAGCGGCGGAAGGCGCAGCGGCACGACATTCAAGCGGTAATACAAATCCTCGCGAAACAGGCCTTGCTGTATCAGCAAGCGCAAATCCTTGTTGGTCGCGGCGACAATTCTGACATCAGTGCGTATAGGGCTGCGTCCACCAACTGTTGTGTATTCGCCCTGCTGCAAGACGCGCAGCAGCCGCGTTTGAGCCTCCATTGGCATATCGCCGATTTCATCGAGGAAGAGTGTGCCGCCTTCCGCCTGTTCAAAACGCCCGGACGTGCGGCTTTGCGCGCCGGTGAACGAGCCCTTCTCGTGACCGAACAGCTCTGACTCGATCAAATCACGCGGTATGGCGGCCATATTGATGGCAACGAACGGACCCTTCTTGCGCTTGCCGAATTCGTGCAAGGCCCGTGCGACCAGTTCCTTGCCGGTACCGGATTCTCCAACCACCATTACGGTCAGATCGGTCTGCATCATGCGAGCCAGAACGCGGTAAATCTCCTGCATCGCGGGCGAGCGACCGATGAGCGGCATGGTCTCGAGACCCTTCTCGCGCGGCGCTCGAATCTCGCTCGATTTGGGTTCGGAAATCGCTCGACCTACGATGGCTACCAGCTCCGACAGATCAAACGGCTTGGGCAGATATTCGTAGGCACCTTTCTCCGATGCGCGGATGGCGGTCATGAAAGTATTCTGCGCGCTCATCACAACGACTGGCAAATCCGGCCGCATTTTCTTGATGCGCGGCAGCATGTCGAATGCGTTTTCATCCGGCATGATGACATCGGTGACGACAAGATCACCGTCGCCTGCTGACACCCAGCGCCACAACGTCGCGGCATTTGAGGTGACACGGACATCATAGCCTGCGCGGGAAAGGGCCTGATTGAGGACAGTACGGATTGCGCTGTCGTCATCGGCAACCAAGATAAGGCCCTTGTTCATCGGCGGCCACCTTCTTTCAATTCAAGATAGTCATCATCGTTCTCCGTGTCCGGTCCGCTGTAGGCAGGCAAAAGGATGCGGAATGTCGTCCGGCGCGGCTGAGAATCGCATTCAATGACCCCGCCATGGTCGCCGACAATTTTGGCGACCAGCGCGAGGCCAAGTCCTGACCCGTTCGTCTTGGTGGTCACAAACGGATCGAACAAATGCGGCTTGATGTCATCGGTCACGCCGCGGCCATTGTCGATCACGCAAAACTCCAGCGGCAATGACACGCGCTCGCGGCTGCCGGGTACAGAAAGGCGAACGCCTGGCCGGAAAGCCGTGGATAGAGTAATCTCACCACCTGCGTCATCGCCAATCGCCTCGGCAGCGTTTTTCACCAGATTAAGGAAGATCTGCACAAGCTGATCCCGGTTGGCGAGCACCGGCGGCAATGATGGGTCGTATTCCTCATGGAACTTGATGCCCCGCCCAAAGCCGTTGCGCGCGATGGCTCGCACATGATCGAGGACAACGTGAATATTGACCGGCTGGCGATGGATGGGCCGCTCGTCCGAGAATACCTCCATCCGGTCAACCAGCGACACAATCCGGTCCGTCTCGTCAGTAATCAGCCGTGTCAGGTCACGGTCTTCGTCTGAAACGACCGTCTCCAACAGTTGCGCCGCGCCGCGTATGCCGGAGAGTGGGTTCTTGATCTCGTGAGCCAACATCGAGGCAAGGCCGGTCACTGATCGCGCCGCGCCGCGGTGGGTCATCTGCCGGTCCAGCTTGTCGGCCATTGACCGTTCCTGGAACAGGATTACGACAGACCCCGGCACTTCAGCTACCGGTGCGACATAGAGATCAACCAACCTGTCATTACCAAGGCGCGGTGAGGAAATATCGACGCGGTACTCGTTTACCGGTGAAAGCCGTTCACGAACCTGTTCGACAAGCGCCAGCAGCGGGCTTCCGAACGCAACAAAATGCGCCAGCGTGTTGCGGGCAAGGCTGTTCTGGCTCGCCTTAAAATAGCTCTCCGCCTCCGAGTTGGCAAATGCAATATAGCCCGCCGGATCGACCATGATGACCGGGTGGCGGATGGTGTTCAGAACCATCATTGCCAGATCAAGCGGCGGCTTCAGGCCAGCGATTGGAGCGTTGTTCACGCCACTTTCCTTTCGTCCAACGGCACGCGCGAGGCGCTGTCGGCAAATGCAAGGCGAATGCTCCTGATGACGGATGCCGGCTCAATTTCGGTGAGAATCGCTTGCCGCAAGTCAAGCGGGCAACCGCGAGCGTGCGCATCAAGGTACCAACCAAGATGCTTGCGGGCATGTCGCACACCTGTATCAACGCCGTAATGGGCAAGCATGGCCTCGTAGTGGCTTGTGACGTAATCAGCGAAGTCAAAGCGTCGGCCGAGAGTCCCGTCACCACCACGTGCCAGATCACCCGCCAGCCAAGGCCGTCCGTAGTGCGCGCGCCCGATCATCACGGCGTCTGCCCCGGACAGGTGCAAGGCGTCGGCAGCGCTCGCCATATCGCGGATATCGCCATTGACTGTCAGTGGAACTGATATCGCCGCACGCACGGCTTTTACAGCCGCCCAATCGGCAGCGCCGCCATAAAACTGACAGCGGGTACGGCCGTGCACGGTGATCATCTGCACACCGGCATCTTCCGCCCGCTTGGCAAGCTCCGGCGCGTTGATCGTGATGTCATCCCAGCCAAGCCGCATCTTCAGTGTCACGGGCACGCTGATTGCGTTCACAGTCGCATCGACAAGTGTCATGGCATGATCAAGATCGCGCATCAGCGCCGATCCGGAATAGCCGCCTGTGACCTTCTTGGCCGGACACCCCATGTTAATATCGATGATGTCCGCGCCGGAGGCTTCGATTGCTTTTGCCGCCTCACCCATCCAGTAAGCCTCGCGGCCAGCCAATTGCACCACGTGTATGCCGGAACCGGACGAACGCGAACGCTTGAGGCTCTCCTGCGAGCCCTTTACAAACTCCTGGCTGGCGACCATTTCGGAAATAACCAGCCCTGCCCCGGACTCAGAAGCACGCTGGCGGAAAGGAACGTCGGTCACGCCGGACATCGGCGCGAGGAAAATCCGATTAGGCACGCAAACAGTGCCAATCTTCAGGCTTTGCTGCAAATGTGCGCTGGCTAATTTTTGAGCATCAGAAATCATCGATTAAATTATAGACAGCGCTTGAGAATAAACAAGGAGCGATTGCCAGCTTTCCGCTGTTTTCCTTTCAATCAGCCGCGTGTCAAGTTAACGCTCCGTCACACAATCAAAGGGTTTCGCGGTGACTGCACGTATTTCCAATGCCAAAGAGGTCGCCGTTGTCATCGTCGCCGCCGGCCGCGGCGAGAGGGCCGGCCAGGAAGGCGGGCCGAAGCAGTACCGTCACATTGGCGGTAAGGCAGTCATTCGCCATACCGTAGACGCCTTTCGTTCCTCAGACCAAGTTGGCCGTATCGTGGTCGTGGTCCACCGCGACGACCACCAAACCGCGGCGGAAGCGCTTGGCAGTGTCGTGACCGATTGCACTCTTGTTACCGGCGGGGCGACACGGCAGGCTTCGACGTTGCTCGGCCTAAAGGCACTGACAGAGAACGCCCCGGCGCATGTCATGATACACGATGCGGTCCGACCGTTCGTAGACGAGCGGCTGGTGGAACGCATTGTTGGACGGCTTGGAGCACACCAGGGCGTGATTCCGGCACTTGCTGTTTCCGACACGCTAAAGAAAGCAAGTGAAGGCGTTGTAAGCGCAACGATTGAACGTACCGGGTTACATTCTGCGCAGACACCGCAGGCGTTTCCATTTCAGCCAATCCTCGCAGCGCATCTTGCCGCAGCTGAGCAAGGTCTCGAAAATTTCACCGACGATGCGGCGATTGCAGAATGGGCAGGCCTTGCGGTGCATATCGTCGAAGGTTCACCAGACAATATAAAATTGACATGGAAGCGAGACCTTGAATTGGCAGACCAGCGCCTGTCACACGCTGACAGCTTTCCTGACGTGCGTACCGGCAATGGCTATGACGTGCATGCGTTTGAACCGGGCGATCATGTCACGCTTTGCGGTATTGCCATTCCGCACGACGCCAGGCTCAACGGCCACTCTGACGCTGATGTTGCCCTGCATGCGCTGACAGACGCGCTGCTTGCAACGCGCGGTGCGGGCGACATCGGAACACATTTCCCGCCAAGCGACCCGCAGTGGCGCGGTGCGGCATCCAGCATCTTTCTCAGACATGCGGCTGCAATCGTCCGCGAGGCGGGCGGTCGCATCGCCAATGCCGACATCACACTGATCTGCGAAGCACCGCAAATCGGACCCCACAGGGAGGCGATGGTTGTGGCAGTTGCGGCAATGCTGGCGCTTGATCTTGACCGTGTCTCCGTCAAGGCGACAACCAATGAAAAGCTTGGATTTGTCGGCCGCAGAGAAGGCATCGCGGCGATTGCGACCGCAACGGTGGTCTATCCAGGTCAACTGAAATGAGCCTGTTTCCAACTGATGTTACCGATCTCGCCATATCGGTTCTGGCTGCGTGTCGGCGTCGTGCACTGAAAATTGCGACAGCGGAGTCTTGCACAGGTGGCTTGATTGCAGCGGCACTGACTGAAATCGCTGGCTCGTCCGATGTGGTGGACCGGGGCTTTGTGACCTACTCAAATGAAGCCAAGATGGCGATGCTTGGTGTTATGGCAGAAACGCTGACAGCGCACGGGGCTGTTTCAAAAGAAACTTCGCTGGAAATGGCCACCGGCGCGCTGGCGAACTCCGACGCAGACATCGCAGTAGCGGTGACCGGTGTTGCAGGCCCCGGCGGCGGATCAATTCAAAAACCCGTTGGTCTTGTCCATATTGCAGTGGCGACCATAAACGGTACGGGCCACCACGAATGCCGCTTTGGAGAGGTCAGCAGAGAGGCCGTGCGACTAGGAACGGTCCGCGTTGCGCTTCAAATGGCTATAATGGCGGCTGAAGACTAGACGGCTAGCCGGCGGTGTAATGCCGCCACATCGCCTCAAGAATGTTTGAATATCCGTCCGTCCAAGGCGTGATGCCGTGATCGTCGGCTTTCAGCCACCTCTTGTCGTCAAGCAACGCGCCAAAGTCTGCTTCCTGACGCGCCAGCACGGCGACAATGCTTGGCATTGCCATGTTTGCCGTGTCGGCATTGTTTTGCGGCTTGAAATTGCCCGTGACTGCCGACAGGCCAAGTGCTTTGGCGTTGGCTGCAACCACGCTTTTCAGATCCAGATGGCGGTTGGAGATATGCATAACCAGCAGACCGCCAGGCTTGACCTTGCGCATGAAGAGTTCAATCGCTTCTGTTGTCATCATGTGCACGGGAATGGAGTCCGACGAGAACGCATCGAGGATGAGCAGGTCGAAGTTGGCATCCGGTGCATCGAAAAGTGCCAACCGCCCATCAGCCACAGTGATCTTGGCTGCCTTCGCGCAGTCGGAAAGGAAGCGGAACTGCGCCGGGTCGGAGGCGATCTTCATCACCAGCGGGTCGATCTCCACCAGTTCCATTCTCTCGCGGGTTTTCATCTGGCAGGCGAGGCTCCCTGCCCCGACACCGATGATGCCAGTGTTGCCAAGCGTTCCTCCGGCATTCTTGCGCGCGGCGATGATGGCCGAATTCAAACCACCGTCCGAGGTGTAATAGGTCAGCGGCAATGGAGCGCTGCTGGATTTCAAATCCTTGAGACGCATGGCACCATGCAGTGTCGTGCCGTGCAGGAAATTGCGCACTCCTGTATCTTCAAAATCAAGAACACGGACCACGCCAAAGAAGCTGCGGGCGGACAGCGAGTTGTTGAAATAGCTGTACTTCACCAGATTGTTGGCAAAAATCGCGACACAAAGGGCCGGAACGACCAACGGCACGCGGAACAGCGCGTAGACAGCCGCGATCAAAAGGAAGCCGTTGACGACGGCCAGCGAGGCTTCATTGGTGTAAAAAGTGCCCACACCGATTTTCTGCAGGATCAACAGAAGAGCAACAATTCCGACCGCCACTGCAGCAGTAACAAGCGCCATGCGCGCCAGTGATGCGCCACGGAACCACTTCAATGTGGCCAGCGACAACAGAAGAAGAACGGGGTACTCGGCGTTCCACGAGAACAGCTGCATGGACACAAGACTTGCAAACAACCCGCCCAGAACGCCGCCGATCGACATCGCGAAATAGAACTCGGTCAGATGGGAAGCCGACGGCCGGATGGCTGCCATTGACCCGTGCGCGTGCATCGCAACGAGGAAGAACGCGCCAAAATGCAGCGGCAGGCTGATTGAAATCGGCAGAAGCAGCGGATTGAAGGTAAAGTAAATCGTGGCGACGAGCACATACGGAAGAATTTTCTCAACCGTCGCAGGTTTCAACACCGGCCTCTTCTGAAAGACAATGACAAACGTCAGCAAGAACAGGGCCAAAGGCACAATCCACAGGAATGGCGCGGCAGCGACGTCGGTCGAGACATGGGCTGTAACCGCCACCAGCAGCGATGAGGGAATAAAGGCGTACGCGGTCCACGTGACGCGGGTAAGCCAAGTGACGGGCGCTTTGGATGTTTCGTCGTGTGCATCCGTCAAATTGGCAACGTCAGTGCCGACTGGTGCAACGAGTGCGAGGCGAGAGGCGAAGTAACCGCAAGCCGCAATAAGCACGCCGAGAAGGATGAACCCGCCCGTCCACAGGCTGCTTTGATGCTGAAGATCAAACAGCGGCTCGATCATGATGACGTAGAGAATGAGCGATGCGAATGAGCCGATGTTGCTGGCACCATAGAGGAAATACGGATCCTTGGCATGGATATGGCCAGTGCGGGCAAACCAGGCCTGGAGCAGCGGGCCATTGGCAGAAACGGCAAAGAACGGCAGGCCGACGGACACCGTGAACAGCCCGATCAGCCATAGAGCCTCGCCATCCGCAGGGGGGCGTTGCCAGCTGTCGGAAATGGCAATGGGCAATGCAATGAGCGCAATCAGCAACACGGCGACATGAACCAACACCGCCGTTTTCATCGAAAGATAGCGCGAGAGCACGTGCGCATAGCCGTATCCTGCCAGGAGAACGGTTTGGAAAAACACCATCGCCACTGACCAGACCGCAGGGGTGCCGCCCAGACGGGGCAGCACCATTTTGGCAAAGAATGGCTGGATGGAAAACAAGAGAAACGCCGACATGAACAGTGTGAATGCCGTCAGCGGCAAGATGATTGCAGCAGGCCGGACTGCGCTTTTTTCGCTTATAGAATCAGATTGAAAGGTCACACCTGCCCCCTTGGTCAGCACGGGAGCAAAGTTAACCATCAAGTCTCAAGAATTGGTTTCAGCCCGAGGCAAGATTCTTGCCGTAGATTTTGTCCGCCCGCTCTTCAAACGCTGCCGAGAACCGCCGGAACGCGATATCGAACATCGAACCCATGACCATGCCAAGCATCCGGCTCTTGAACTCATAATCGATGGAGAAGCCGACCTCGCAGCCGTTTGCCGCAGGTTCGAATGCCCACACATTGTTCAGATATTTGAACGGGCCGTTGAGATATTGCACCTCGATTGTCAGCGCGTCAGGATCAAGCAGAACCTGGCTGGTGAACGTCTCGCGGATCGCCTTGTAGCCGATACTCATGTCGGCGACGAGCAGCGTCTTCGCCTCACGCGCCTTGCGCGATTTGACTGTCAGCGCCTCACAGAGTGGCAGGAATTCGGGGTATTTTTCCACATCCGCCACCAATGCAAACATGTTCTGCGGCGTGTGCGAAACGAGTCGCGTGGTGTTGAACTTCGGCATCGATGCTCAAGCGCGCTTGGCGAGATGCGTGACACGCGCGGCACGGAGCCTGGTAAAGTCGTCCCCGGCGTGATGCGACGAGCGTGTCAGCGGGCTGGCGGCGACCAGAAGGAAGCCCTTGGCGTAGGCGACCGTTTCATAGCCTTTGAACTCTTCCGGCGTCACGAAGCTGACCACCCGGTGATGCTTGCGCGATGGCTGGAGATATTGGCCCATCGTCAGGAAATCGACGTCAGCGGAGCGCAGATCGTCCATCAGCTGCAGCACCTCGTTCCGCTCTTCGCCCAGACCAACCATGATGCCGGACTTGGTGAACATCGACGGGTCAAGCTCCTTCACTCTCTGCAACAGACGGATTGAGTGGAAGTAGCGCGCGCCGGGGCGCACTGTCAGATAGTTTGACGGCACTGTCTCGAGATTGTGGTTGAACACGTCGGGTTTGGCCCGCACCACAATCTCCAGCGCGCCTTCCTTGCGCAGAAAATCCGGGGTCAGGATCTCGATGGTAGTTGTTGGCGTTGCCGCGCGAATGGCGTGGATCACGTCCGCAAAATGCTGTGCACCGCCGTCGGGCAAGTCATCGCGGTCAACTGATGTGATGACCACGTGGTTCAGGCCCATCTGTTTGACCGCCTTGCCGACGCTTGCCGGCTCGGCCTTGTCGAGCGCGTTGGGTGGCCGGTTCTCACATTGCAAAAAGCACAGGCGCGGGTGCAGATTTCGCCCATGATCATGAAGGTGGCGTGCTTCTTGTCCCAGCATTCGCCGATATTTGGGCAGCCCGCCTCTTCGCACACAGTCACCAGCCCATGCGAGCGCACGAGATCGCGGGTCTCATGATAG
>JANPEK010000042.1:0-26523 GCA_031422915.1 Phyllobacteriaceae bacterium
GAGCAGAAAATTACGCCCGCCTTGGACAGTTCGTCCTTGAACGTTGTTACCACAGACACCGAGTCAAACACGGCGTCCACGGCCACGCGGCGGTTTTCAACACCGGCGAGGATTTCCTGTTCGATAAGTGGAATGCCAAGCTTGGCGTAAACCTTGAGCAACTCCGGATCGACATCTTCAATCGAAGACGGACCCTTGGTGCTCTTGGGTGCCGCATAGTAATAGGCATCCTGAAAGTCGATCTTCGGATAATCCACGCGCGCCCACGTCGGCTCTTCCAGCGTCAGCCAGCGGGCAAACGCCTCCAGCCGCCACTCGAGCATCCACTCGGGTTCGTTCTTCTTGGCGGAAATGAAGCGGACAATGTCCTCATTCAGGCCCTTGGGAGCCTTGTCGGATTCGATGATGGTCTCGAAGCCGTACTTGTATTGATCAACGTCAATCAGTTTGACCTGATCAATGGTCTCCTGCACTGCAGGCATATCGCGTCTCCTGGCTCTCCGGAATTCAAGGTTCCGACAGTCGATTGGGAGTCCGTCCTTTTTCGACGGATGAGAAGCCTACATAAGCCACTCTTTGGAATAAATCCAATGTAGAAACGACGATTAATTCGGGAAGGCACGCAATCGCCGAAATTATTCGCTTAAAGCATATGCTGCCGCCTTCTTGCGCCGTGCTGCGATGTTTTCTAGCGCGCGCGTGAACGCCTCAATGTCCTCGCTGCTCGTCTCCAACCCGATCGAAACCCTGAGCGCGCCATCGCCGCCCTCAACGCCCATCGCTTTCAAAACGTGACTCGGCCCGACCTTGCCTGACGAGCAGGCTGAGCCTGCACTGAGCGCAATCCCTGCCAAATCGAACGCTATTTGCGCAGTTTCCGCGCGCATTCCGGGCAGGGTAAAGAACACGGTATTGGGCAGCCGGGCAGCGGCAGTTTGGCCATGGAAAACTGCATCCGGCGCAATCTCAACGATCAACAATTCAATGGCCTCGCGCATTGCTGCCATGTTGCCCGCGCGCGCAACGCGTCCAATCGCTGCCTTGGCCGCAGCGCCGAAACCTGCGATGGCGGGCAAAGCCTCGGTCCCTGCGCGATGCCCCTTTTCCTGTCCGCCGCCGCGCAACAGCGCCACGGGCATCATCAAATCTGACACCCTGATAATCGCGCCCGCACCCTTCGGCCCGCCAATCTTGTGCGACGAAACAATGAAAAAATCGCCGCAACCAGCTGATGCATCGAGAGGAATCCGCCCGCAGGTTTGCACGGCATCGACAATCAAAACACCGCCATAACCCTTGACCAACGAAGCAACTGCCTCGATCAGCTGGATAACGCCTGTCTCATTGTTGGCATGATGAACGCCAACAAGGGGCACGCCAAGCGACCTGTCGTGTCCGCCAAGAGCGCGCTCCAGCGCTGAAAGATCAAGTTCGCCCGACTTTGTCACGGGCAAGATTGCGATGTCATCAGCGCCAAACTGCCCGCCAGCGAGCAAACATGGATGCTCCGCTGCCGAGACATAGAGTTTTGAAATTGTAAGCGGCGCGCGGCCAAGCCTCCAGTTCGGCGTCAACAGGAGGTTCGCAGCCTCTGTTGCGCCCGAAGTAAAGGTCACATGCTCAGGCTTCGCATTTGCCAGTTCCGCAACTGATCGTCGCGCGTCTTCAACCACCTGCCGCGCCTTGCGGCCCTCGGCATGAACTGAAGAAGGATTGCCAATCAACTCCAGCGCTTCAATGACCGCCTGCCGCGCTTCCGGCAGCAGAGGGTGGGTGGCGTTATGGTCGAGGTAGGTTCGCGTTGTCATGGCCGCCTTTTGCCGGAGAAATCCTTGCGATGCAATTTTCTTGAACTTTGCGCCGCGATTGGCCTATGGAAGCCGCACTGAAAACCGGCGCGGCCCTGCCTTTCACCCGAAAGTAGCGGAAGCAGTGTCTGGTGCGGCCTAGTGGAAAGCAGATCCAATGGCTGGACCCATTGAAATGCAGCGGAGTGATTATGCCTGAAGTGATTTTCAACGGCCCGGACGGACGTCTTGAAGGCCGTTACCAGCCCTCGACCAACAAGGGCGCTCCCATCGCGATGATCCTGCATCCGCATCCGCAATTCGGCGGCACGATGAACAACAAGATCGTCTACGACCTGTTCTACATGTTCCAGAAGCGCAATTTTACCACGCTGCGTTTCAATTTTCGCGGTATTGGTCGCAGCCAGGGCGAGTTTGACCATGGCGCGGGTGAGCTTGCCGATGCTGCCGGTGCGCTCGACTGGATCCAGTCGCATCATCCTGACAGCAAGACATGCTGGGTGGCCGGCTACTCATTCGGCTCGTGGATCGGCATGCAGCTCTTGATGCGCAGACCCGAAATCGAAGGCTTCATCACCGTCGCGCCGCAGCCCAACACCTATGATTTCTCCTTCCTCGCGCCGTGCCCGTCATCAGGCCTCATCATCCACGGCGATCAGGACCGTGTCGCTCCGCCGAAGGATGTTCAGGGTCTCGTCGACAAGCTGAAGACCCAAAAGGGCATTACCATCACACAAAAGACCATGGTCGGCGCCAACCACTTCTTTCAGGGACAGCAGGACGAGCTGATCACTGAATGCTCGGATTATCTCGACATGCGTCTGGCAGGGGGCGACGGTCCCGGACGCGTGAAGCGGCTGCGCTAGGCGGTTTTCGGCGTTGCCAATAATCCCCCAGTGACGGGCACTTTGACGCCCGTCGTCTCTGGAAATGTGATCGGCAAACCCCTGAGTGAGCGAACGGCCAGATAGGCCCAAGCCTCTGCCTCCATCGCGCCACCGTCAAAGCCGGCATCTTCGGCAAGCAGAACCTGCTGATTCGATTTCTCAGCCAACTGGCGCAAGTCACTCACAATCATCCGGTTTTTGCGCCCGCCGCCGGAAATGATCCATTGCGTCACCGGCTTTGGCGCATGTTCCGCCGCCCTGAACACCGCGCGGGCCGAGATTGCCGCCAGCGTCCGCGCGCCATCGGCAAGTTCAAGCTCCGCCACCAGTTCTGGTGAAAAATCATTGCGGTCGAGCGATTTCGGCGGCCCTTTGACAAAGAACGGCATGGCAAGGCACTGCGCCACGATCCCGTCGTGCACTTCGCCTTCCGAAGCAATCCGCCCGCCATCATCATACGGAATGCCCGCATTCTGCTGCATCCACTGGTCTATCAGCGTATTGCCCGGCCCGCTGTCAAACGCCACCGGATTGCGCCCTGCCCCGACGAATGTCACGTTCGAAATGCCGCCGATATTGACGAACGCAACCTCGCTCTCACCTTCAATCCCTGCTGCCAGCGCCTGATGATAGATCGGCACCAGCGGCGCGCCCTGCCCGCCATGCACCATGTCGTTGGCACGGAGGTCATACACGACCTGAATGCCAGTCAAATCAGCCAATATCTGCCCGTCGCCGATCTGCACCGTCAACGCCCGTTCTGGCCGGTGCAGCACGGTCTGCCCGTGAAAGCCGATCACATCCACGCTCCCCGGATCAATCCCGTTCGCCGCCAGAAACTGCAACACCGCGTCCGCATGGCGCTCCGTCAGCTCCCTTTCGACAGCGGAAAGGTTGCCGGGCCGCTCCTCACGCAGAACAATCGCCTTCGCATCCTCCAGAGCGTGCGCCAGCTTTCTGCGGAATGCCGGGTCATAAGCCAGCTCCAGCGAAGGCCCGCGCCGCACCACGTTCATGCCATCCGTCTCGATCATGGCGACATCAATGCCGTCCATGGATGTTCCGCTCATCAGGCCGATGGCGCGCATGAGGCTCATGATGGCTCCGTTCTTGTCGATTCGCTTCAAACGATGTTAAAGGCGCGCCAATTGCAAATCCAAACAGACTTTACACTTTGAAAGCACCAAGCATGGCCGCGTACCGTTCCGATTTCCTCAATGTCCTCGACGAGCGTGGCCTCATCCACCAGATTTCCAATCCTGATGCGCTGGACAAGGCGGCCTTCGAAAGCACGGTCACCGGCTATGTCGGCTATGACGCGACGGCCACGTCCTTGCATATCGGCAATCTCATCACCGTCACCATGCTCTACTGGCTGCAGCAGACCGGCCACAAGCCGATCACGCTGATGGGCGGCGGCACGTCGATGGTCGGCGATCCGTCGTTCCGCGACGACCAGCGCAGTCTCTTGTCGATGGACAAGATTGACGAGAACATTTCCGGTATCAAAAAAATCTTCGGCCGCATCCTGGCCTATGGCGACGGCGAAACCGATGCCTTCATGGTCAACAATGCCGATTGGCTGATGCAGCTCAAATACGTCGATTTTCTGCGCGATGTCGGCCGCTTCTTCTCGGTCAACCGCATGTTGGCGTTTGATTCGGTGAAAACACGCCTCGACCGAGAGCAGTCGCTGTCCTTCCTCGAATTCAACTACATGATCATGCAGGGCTATGACTTCGTCGAACTCAACAAGCGCTACGGCTGCACGCTGCAAATGGGCGGCTCAGACCAGTGGGGCAACATCATCAACGGCGTCGATCTCGCCCACCGCATGGGTGAGCCGCAGTTGTTCGCGCTGACCACGCCGTTGCTGACAACGTCTTCTGGAGCCAAGATGGGCAAGACCGCCAAGGGCGCAGTCTGGCTCAACGGCGACCTCTTCAGCCCGTATGATTTCTGGCAGTATTTCCGCAACACTGAAGATGCGGACGTTGGCAAATTCCTCAAGATTTTCACACGTCTGCCCATGTCGGAGATTGGCAAACTCGCCGCGCTGAGTGGCAATGAAGTCAACGACGCCAAGAAAGTGCTGGCCACCGAAGCCACCGCCATCGTCCACGGGCGGCAGGCTGCGAACGATGCCGCCGAGACAGCGCGTCAGACGTTCGAGGCGGGCGGATTTGCTGAAGATTTGCCGTCCGTCAATGTCGCCAAGGCGGAACTCGAAGCCGGCATCGGCCTCCTCAGCCTCATCGTCAAGGCAGGTCTGGCCGCATCCAACGGCGAAGCCCGCAGACATGTTCAGGGCGGCGCCGTAAAGCTGAACGACACCGCCACCAGCGATGATCGCCAAACCATTTCCACCGCCGACATGGCCGGCGACGGCGTCATCAAGCTTTCAATGGGCAAGAAGAAACACATTCTGATCCGACCGGTTTGAGAACGTCCCGTCCGGCAAAATACATTTGGATACTCGGCCTATTGATCTTCCCATTCAACAGAATAAATTAGCGGATCAGCCTCAAGAATCTTGCCCAAGGCCGACGCCAATCCCATAACAGTGTCACCTACATCAATTTTCCTGAACCATTTGCGGATCACCGGCTTGTCGGGCTCAACAAAGCAAAGGTAACTCTCGTCGGATTCCTGCGAATGGCCACAACCGATGAAAAGGGGGAAACTTCTGTCGTGCTTGATTTCTACCATCCAGCCCCAGTCTTCCGCGAAGCTGTCGGCAATTTGAAACCCATGCCTTGTAAGTTTTTCGCACAGATAATCAGCCAGCCGTTTTCCATAGACTCCGCTATCGAAATTAGGACCTTCCACTTCTGACCCAAAGGAGGGAAACTGTTTCGACTTAAACAAAACGCGCGTCTTCATGAGATCAGACTTCCATAGCTCACAAAATGGCCTGCCACCGGCTTGTTATCTCAGCAAAATCCATTGCACTTTAAATTTGATGCGACTTAAAATTGAATTACTGAAACTCGAAAATCTGCCGGAAAATCCCTGGCGCAACCAGAGACAGCGGGTTGATCGAAAGCTTTGGCGATTTTGCCGGACCGGACAATTTGAACGTTATGCCAATCAAGCCATTGTCGCGGCCATTGCCCAAAATGTCGCCGATGATCGGTATGTCGCCAAACAGCCGGTTGAGGCCAAATGCCGGAAGAAATGTTCCGGTCATGTTGATACGGCCATCCTGATCATAAAGCGTGCCCTCATAAGACAGGCCGATTTGGTCTGACCGGAGAATTCCCTTGCCAAGTTTGAGATACCCGTCGCCCTTCTGGATGACCGAATAGCCGCGCTGAAACTTGACGCGGGTGACGTCAATCTTGTTCTTGGCTGCTTTTGCGACACTCTGCCCATCCGGAGTTACGGGCGTGCCGACCAGTGATTTGAGGCGCGGCTCGCCGACAATGGTGAAATTGCGCGCATCGATCTCGCCGCCGAGAGGTCCGTCACCAGAGGAGGAAAGCGCAACGCTGATCTGTCCGCCGGACATTTTGTCGTAATAGTCAAAAAACCGAAGCAACGAGCCGCCATCACCGGTCTGAATATTGACCGTCCTGCGCCCGTTTTCAGTGCCATTTTCAACTTTGACCGAGCCACCGCCATTTGTCTTTGCATTTGCCGTGAAAGAAATGACGTTCGCGCCGCGCCCGACATAACTTGCTTTGACATTCTGCAATGTCTCTGAGCCGAAGCCGGTCGCTGAGCCGATTGTCGCGTTGACCCTGATCGTGTCCGAGCCGGCTGCTTTGGCGGTACTCTCGAAACTGTTCAGCACCTTCTTCAAAAGACTGCGCAAATCAAGCGAGTCGGCATTGACGGAAATGTCGTAGCCACCTTTGGAACGCTGTATGGAAACCGCAGCATTGTCGCCACGGTTCAGCCGGACAGAGGTGAAATTCGCCTTTGAGAGTTTGCCTGCGGCCATATCCATGCTGCCGATAAACCGGAACGTGCCGCCTTCGAGTTTGAAGTCATCAATTGAAGTCGAGTCACCATTCTTGGAGAGCTTGAATGTGGCCGTTGCGGGGACGCCGTTTCCTTTCGACCAACCAGCCCAAGGCAGGTTCAGCGTCGCATTTTTAAGGTCCGCCTTTATGACTTGCGCGCCGCCGCTGCTGCCAGTTACTTCAACACTGGCTGTGCCTTTCAGCATGTCGCCAAGCCCCGGCATCAACGCGGCGCGGGCTTTCTCATCTAGTTTGAGTTTGGCACTCAGATCGCGCTTTGCACCGGAGCTGCCAACCGGTTCGGTCAGACTGATTTCTGCCGGAACGCCGTTCAGTTTGCCGTTGGCGCTAAATGTTGCGACCTGCTGATCCACGTCAAGCCGTCCATCAGCGTCTGACAGTTTTTGCCCGTCAAAGTCTTTGGCAATCGACAGACCGGTGAAATCCACCGCCGCTTTCCAGACTGTTGGCCGCGCATCTTCAGACCTGCGCAGCGGAAATGCGGCGTTGATGTGCGCTATCGCGTTTCCCGAAAGATCGCTGGCTGAAACCGGTGCTTTGTCCATTGCGTTGATAGGCTCGCGGTCGGCAAGACTTGCGATGGTTTGCACCTCGCCCGCCACGTCAATCGAAAGAGTGGCAACAACTGGCTTGCCGGGAACAAAGGGGATGGACAGCGTGCCGTTCGATGCTTCGGCAGTTGAGCCGTCCTCGAGATAGGCCGTGCCTTTGCTGATGGTGACAACGGTATCAGAACCACGCACTTCAACGCGTCCGGTCGCATCCCGGACCGGAGGCAAGTCTCCAATAAGGTCAACTCTTGCATTCCGGACATAGAAATCGCCGCTGAACTGATCCGGTGTGATCGGGTCGCGCACTGCGCCGGTTGGCAAAGTGTCAAAGTACCCGGCCTTGAATGTCACATCTATCAAGCTGTCGGTAAGTGTACCACCATAGACATGGTCCAGCACCCATTTGCGCGCGCTGGATGCAATCATGGCGGGCCAAAGCTGTTTTGCATCCGATATCTTCATGCTGGGAATGCGCAGACCAAAAATCATTTCTGGCGTGCCACCAAGGAAACGCATCGTTCCCTGCCCGAACGCATCGCCGCCAAGTGTGCGTGCAGCCATCTGCGCAAACCGCACCGTTTTGGCTTCCGGTTCTACGGTTCCTGAAAGCTGAAACGCCAGATCAAGCCGTCGTTCCGGCGAATCCGAGGGCTGAAGCTTGCTGTCATTGGAGACAATCTCAAACCGGTACTGCCCGGCCTTGGCAGCGTCGCTGCCTGGCGATAGGCCGACAGCGCCTGAAAATTCAATCTTGTTCAGTCCCATCTTGATGGATGAGGGCCGGATTTCGACTTTCTCCACCCCTTCCACCAGTTCGAGCCTCACAATAGCATCGCCGGCAAAGCGAACGTCTCTTCGCGATGTCCACGCAAACTCGCCAATCCGGTTTTCAACAACAATTCTGCGCTTGCCCAATACGAGGTCGCCCGTGATCCTGATGTTGCCCGTCGCGCCTGAGCGGAACTTCGCAGCCGTGAGATCGCCTGCGAGCGGTGCGGCTACAAATGAAAGGCCCGATATTATGAAATCATATTGATCGGCTGCGGAGATGGTTCCTTCAATGGAAATGTTTTGGCCGGAAAAAGTCGCTGCGCCGCTGATTGAAAACGCACCGTTCTCCTTGGATGCGATTGTCAATGATTTGAATGCTGGAAGCGTCGAGATACTATCGGCTCTGGAAAAATTCACATCCTTCAGGATTATGACATCGGCGTTGCGCAGGGACAATTGTTTGCGAAACTGCTCGACGACAAGTGCAAGTTCGGACGGAAAATTTGCGGGAGAATAATGTCCGCTCGCGGTCTTGAACCGATCAAAAGCCTTCCAACCGTCAGCGGCTGGCAATTCGAGTTGCACGCCATCTGCTTCAAACACGCCGATGTCCAAAACACCTCCGATCAGGGCTTTGCTCTTGAGGCCGATACGGATTTCATCCGCGCTGCCTGACATGCTGGTTTGTCCGGACCCGCCAATGGTTAAGCTGTTGCCTTGAAAGGCAAGATTTCCAGATTTATCCAGCGACAGTTTTGCGCTTTCCAATCCGGTGTCAATATTGGGACCGGCGACGGATTGGATGAGATTTTCTGTGGTGCGGGAGAAATTGCTGCTGGAAAACCCGAACACCGCCAGCCAGCCTATCGCCGCGATGAAGGCAACGCAGATTGCCGCGATCGACCAAAAGAAAAACTTGGTGATCCTGCGAAGCAACCGCGCGCCTCTGGCTGCCGCAGTGTGGCGCTTGCTGGCAGACGGCAGAAGATCAAGGTCGTGCCGGTCCTTGCGGGAGAACCGGATTTTCTCATGTTCATCATTCGCGTCTGTCAATAGCATCTCCAGTATGGAATCACGTATCGACGCTGTCTGACAGCGCACTAACTAATTCTGCTACTAGATGAATGACCTCAAAGAAAGGCAACCACATGGCACTCGAAATTGGCAGCGCAGCCCCGGATTTTTCACTCCCCGACGAAACAGGCAATCTGGTTTCTCTGGCGTCGCTTGAGGGCAAGAAAATTGTCCTCTACTTTTACCCGAAAGACGATACCAGTGGTTGCACCATACAGGCGAAAGACTTCACCTGTCTGGTTGATGATTTTGCAAAGGCAGGCGCCGTGGTGATCGGCGTGTCACCGGACAGCGTGAAGTCTCATGTCAAGTTCAGCACCAAGCACGATTTGAACATCAGCCTGCTCGCTGACGAGGAGAAAACTGCGATACAGGCTTACGGTCTTTGGATCGAGAAAAGCATGTATGGCAAAAAATACATGGGCGTAAATCGCTCAACCTTTCTCATTGGCGAAGACGGAACGATTGAAGCGGTCTGGAAAGGTGTGAGCGTGCCAGGTCATGCAGAAGCAGTCCTTGAAACGCTAAAAAACAGCAAGTAGGCGAATAACATCCACATCAAAGCGCCTGCCCAAATAGATTGTTAACCATAACAGTTTCTAATTGAATGCATCAGTCAGTCAGTAAAGTGATTATCCGATGTCGGTCAATCGTGTAGGCAGTGTCGGCGCGCAGCCGGTGTTTGGCAAAAGGCGGGAGCCTCACACCATCATCATCGCCCATGGCGATAGCGTCAGCCATTTTACGGTGAGGCCGTGGCTGACACTTTCAATTGGTGCCGTGCTGTCGGCGATGGCAGTCGGATACCTTCTTGCGACCTCTTATCTGGTGATGCGCGATGATCTGATCGGCGCGACTGTTTCTCGGCAGGCGAGAATTCAGCAGGCTTACGAAGACCGGATTGCCGCCCTGCGCGCGCAGGTGGACCGCATCACGTCGCGGCAACTCCTCGATCAGCAGATGATGGAAACCAAAGTCACCGAGCTGCTTGAGCGGCAGGATCAGCTCTCCTCCCGCTCTGGACGCCTTGGACCCTTGTTGGACCGCGCCCGCGACAACACCAACACTGGAAGCATCCCGCTCCCGGCAAACAAGCCTGACGCAGTTCTTGGATCTGCCGCTGTTGAACCGTCCCAGTCACTGCTGGCAGGCTTATTTGGTGGCAAACGCAAAGCGACCGAGAAGTCCGCCGCAGACAAGGCAGACGAATTGTTCGCTTCCGTCAGTCATTCGATCAAGGATATTGAAGCGCGGCAGGTAGCGGAGATCCGGACGCTGGCCGACGATGCAAAGGCGAGCGCCGATGAAATCCAAACAGCGCTGCAGTCAGGCGGCCTGCCGGTTTCCAACACCGACGAGACTGCTGAGGGCGGTCCGTTCATTCCTGCCAGCGAAGGTGGCAAGATCACGGCGTTCGACAAAGAGGTCGACTATCTCGATCAGGCGCTGACCAAACTCGACAGCATGAGATCGCAGGCCAAGCGCTATCCAATCGCCAATCCAGTGCCGGGTGCCGACGTCACGAGCCGATTCGGATACCGCAAAGATCCTCTGCTTGGCACCGAGGCTTTCCATGCCGGCATAGATTTCCGCGCTGAAACAGGCCGGGCAATCAAAGCGCCAGCGTCGGGAGTTGTTGTCAGCGCGGGCATCAAGGGCGGCTATGGCAACATGGTTGAAATCCAACACAAGGGCGGCATGATTACCCGCTACGGGCATCTCAATCGCATACTGGTGACCGAGGGCGAAAAAGTTGCAGCGGGCGACACTATCGCTGAAGCCGGCAGCACAGGCCGCTCCACAGGCCCGCATTTGCATTATGAAATCCGCGTCGACAACAACCCGATCGATCCTTGGCGCTACTTGAGCATCGGCCGCAAGATTTCGCCGCTGCTGTAAAGTCGCTTGCCAGCCTGACGCCGAACGATCAATCGATATCCTGAACTTCGGCCTTGCCACCATGTACGCGTTGCGCCAGCGAGGCCTCCATGAAACCGTCGAGATCGCCGTCCAGCACGTCTTGCGGTGCCGAGCTTTCGTGGCCAGTTCGCAGGTCTTTGACCATTTGATACGGCTGCATCACATAGGACCTTATTTGATGGCCCCAGCCAATGTCTGTCTTTGAAGACGCTTCCTTGTTGGCCGCCGCTTCACGCTTTTCCAGTTCGTGCTCATAAAGACGCGCACGCAGCATCGACCAGGCGGTTGCACGGTTTTTGTGCTGCGACCGGTCAGCTTGGCATTGCACCACAATATTCGTTGGAATGTGGGTGATGCGCACGGCAGAGTCAGTGGTGTTGACGTGCTGACCGCCAGCGCCTGAGGATCGATATGTATCTATCCGGCAATCGGATTCCTTGACATCAATCTCAATGGAATCATCGACCACAGGATAAATCCAGGCACTCGAAAACGACGTGTGCCGCCTTGCATTGGAGTCATAGGGAGATATGCGCACAAGACGGTGGACGCCCGATTCAGTCTTCAGCCAGCCATAGGCATTGTGGCCCTTGATCAGCAGCGTCGCGGACTTGATGCCTGCTTCTTCACCGTCATGATATTCCAGAAGCTCGACCTTCATGCGCTTGCGCTCAGCCCAGCGTGTATACATGCGCAAAAGCATCGACGCCCAATCCTGGCTCTCGGTACCGCCGGCACCGGCATGGACTTCAAGGAAGGCGTCGTTCTTGTCTGCTTCACCTGACAGCAGAGACTCAACCTGCCGTTTGTTCACTTCGGCTGATATTGCACGGATGGCATCTTCCGCTTCGGCGATAATCGCTGCATCACCCTCTTCTTCGCCCAGACCGATCATCTCGACGTTGTCGCGCAAGGTCGACTCAAGGCTGCGCACAGATGCGATGGAATCGTCGAGTTCCTGCCGCTCGCGCATCAGGTTTTGTGCCTCTTGGGCATTGTCCCAAAGTGTCGGATCTTCCGCGCGTTCGTTCAGGTAACCAAGCCGTTTGAGCGCCTGATCCCAGTCAAAGATGCCTCCTCAGCAGGCTGATTGCCTGCTTGATCTCATCGACCAAGGTCTCCATTTCCGCGCGCATGTCTGTCTTCCTGAATTGTCAAATGAGAAAATCGCGCGGACCATAGTGTCGGGTCCACGCGGTGTAAAGCTGGTTCGCTCTCAGAAAAGCCCGCCGCCGCCTTGTTCGATGATCTTGGTTGCAGTCGGGGAGAGAGTAGGCCCCCGTTCCTGAACTGCGATGTCTTCGATGCCAATGACCGAGTATGAATCGGCTGGTCCCGTGCCCGGTTTGAACGCCTCCATGATGACACCCTTGCCTTCACCGAATGCCTTCATGCCGGTCTTGCGGTCGATTGCAACAACAGTCATTCCCTCAGGAACACGGAAATCCACGGGAGGCCTGCCATCAAGCGCCTTTTGCATGAATTCCTTGAAGATCGGCGCCGCGAGCGCACCACCGGTCGAGCCTTTGCCCATCGGCGTCGGCTGGTCGTAGCCGATGAATATTCCGGTGACCAAGTCAGGAGTGTAGCCAACGAACCACGCGTCCTTTTCTTCGTTCGTCGTTCCAGTCTTGCCAGCTGCCGGAAATCCGATGTCCTTGATGTTGGCCGCAGTGCCGCGCTGGACAACGCCCTCAAGCATGGATGTGACCTGATATGCCGTCATCGGGTCCAACACCTGATCGCGATTGTCGATCAGCTCCGGCTCCGGCTGGTCCAGCCAGCTTGTTGCCGCGCAGCCCTCGCAGGTCCGCTCATCATGCTTGAAAATGGTTTTGCCAAAGCGATCCTGAATTCTGTCAATCAGCGAAGGCTTGATCGCCCGTCCGCCATTGGCGAACACGGCAAACGCCGAAACCATGCGCATGTCAGTCGTCTCGCCAGCGCCGAGCACCATCGACAGAACAGGCAGCATTTTGTCATAGACGCCGAAACGTTCGGCATACTCTGCGACCAACTTCATGCTCATGTCTTTCGCCAGCCGCACCGTCATCAAATTGCGGGACTGCTCAATGCCGCCACGCAAGGTCGACGGTCCAGCCGGCTTGCCGGAATAGTTCTTGGGCTCCCAAACGCCAAGCGATCCACCCTGATCAATGCTGATCGGCGCATCGAGAACCACCGAGGCGGGCGTATAGCCATTGTCGAGTGCTGCGGCGTAAACGAAGGGCTTGAATGAGGAGCCCGGCTGGCGCATCGCCTGTGTGGCGCGGTTGAACTCTGACTGCGCATAAGAGAAGCCGCCGATCATCGCAAGCACACGCCCGGTGTGCGGGTCCATCGCCACCAACGCTCCAGACACAGCGGGAATCTGGCGCAAACGCCAATTGCCTTCGTCGTTCCTCTCGACGAAAACGACATCACCAACGCGCAAAACATCGGCAAATGTCTTGGCTTTGACCCGCTTGCCATCGACACGCAGCGTCATGGCCCATTTGAAGTTCTCCGGCGCTAGGCTGAATTGCTCGCGGGTCTCGGACAGCGTGCCAGCCACATCCTTCAACGGCTGCAAGCCAAGCGCCGCGCCTTCTTCAGTCACGTCAAGCACCACCGCGAGCTTCCATTCGGGCAGATCGTAGTAATTTTCGACCTCACCCAAGGCTTTGCCCCAATCGCCACCGACATCGATTGTCTTGAATGCGCCGCGATAACCTTGCAGCTCGTCGTATTTGGTCAGCCCGCGGTGCATTGCTGTCCGGGCCAAAACCTGAAGTTTCGGGTCAAGTGTGGTGCGGACAGATAACCCGCCTTCGTAAAGCGCTTCTTCGCCGTAACGCGCCACGATTTCGCGGCGCACTTCTTCTGTGAAATATTCCGCAGCAAAAACTGTCTGACCACCGCTTCGCAAATTCACGCCTAACGGCTGCTTCTTGGCTTCAACGCCGTCTGCGGCCGACACAAATTTGTTCTCGACCATTTGATCGATAACATAGTCGCGTCGCTCGATGGCTCGCTCGGTCTGGCGGAAGGGATGATAATTGGATGGACCTTTGGGCAACGCTGCAAGATAAGCGGCTTCAGGGATAGTCAGCTCGTTGACCGACTTGTCGAAGTAAGTCAGCGCAGCTCCCGCGATACCATAGGAGTTCAGACCAAAGAAAATTTCATTGAGATAGAGCTCCAATATCCGGTCTTTGGAGTAGGCCTGCTCAATGCGCAGCGACAGAATCGCTTCCTTGATCTTGCGATCAATTGTCTGATCGGACGACAACAGGAAGTTTTTCGCGACCTGCTGCGTGATCGTTGACGCGCCGATTGGCCGTTTGCCGGTTCCAAAGTTCTGCACATTCGTCGCAATTGCCCGCGCCAGACCATAAATGTCGATTCCCGGATGCTGGTAGAAATTCTTGTCTTCCGCCGAAAGGAAGGCAGCCTTGACCATATCAGGCACCGCCTGAATCGGCAGGTAGAGGCGCTTTTGCTTGGCAAACTCGCCCATAAGTGCGCCGTCAACGGAATGCACCCGCGTCGTCACAGGTGGCTGATATTCGGCAAGCACCTGATAATCCGGCAAATCCTTGGAAAGACGGCCGACGTAAAGTCCGATGCCACCTGCCACGAGAAGGAAAAGCAAAGCGCCAATGCCGAAGAAATAACCGAGCAGTCTGATCATCTGATCCCCGGGTGGACTTCCCACCCCCTTGTACCGGACTCTGGCATGCACCAAGTCCAACTTTCCTTGCTTCGTTTGATCCACTTGCCGACAAATGCGGCAATCCCGTGAACAAGCAATTGCACTACAATGACTTTACGCGATTTGCATGGTCTGCACCATTGCGCAAAAGCAACAACTCCCCGATGAAATCAACTGCTACTGGCGGGAAGCGCCTTGCTTTAACGCATATTCGCTGATCGACTTTGCCATCTCCTCAAGCACGCCCTTGCGCCATGCCGGATCGGACACAAGCTTTTCATCGTCCGGATTCGACAAATAGCCGAGCTCTACCAACACTGAAGGGATGTCTGGTGCCTTCAAGACTTTGAAGCCGGCCGAACGGTGCGGATGATTTATCGTTTTTGCCTTCTTTTGTATTGCCGCAACCAGTGACCGCGCGAACCTGACAGAAAACTGCATCGTCTCACGGCGCGTCAGGTCGATCAGGATATCAGCGACGTTTGGATCTTCGACATCCGTGGCCACGCCGCCGATCGCATCTGACAGGTTTTCCTGCTGCGCCAGCGCATGCGCCACTTCATCTGATGCCTTATCTGAAAGTGTGTAAACAGTTGCGCCACGAAGCGAGTTGTCATTTGTCGTGTCTGCGTGGATCGAGATCAGTAGCGAAGCATTCAATTGCCTCGCGATTCGGACCCGCTCGTCCAACGCTATGAACCGGTCATCTTCACGGGTCATGAAAACCTTTACTTCCGGAAGCATTTCAAGCCGCGCCTTCAACTCGCGTCCGAAAGCCAGAGTAAGTGTCTTTTCAACAGCGCCATGAATTCCTTTGGCACCGCCATCTATGCCGCCGTGGCCCGGATCAATGACTATGACGAATTCGTTGGCAGTGCCCGCGTTACCTATTCTGTCGCCCTTGCCGCTGGTAACGGACGCGGTGGTTTCTGTCTGCGCCGCCAGCGAAGTTTCAAACGCTGCGGCCTTGGTTGCCTTTAAGTCGATCGACAAAGTGTGGCGTTTGCCATCGGGAGACGGCGTAATTTGTGGAGCGGACGCTGCGAAAGGACCACCAATCACCATGACAATTCTGGAACGACCGGCCTGTATCAAGCCAAAGCGATACGATTCGACCAAGCCTGCCGCTGGTGATTTCGCGGCATCCAATGCAAACAGCGTCTCCGGCATGTCGATAACGAGCCTGTAAGGTGCAGCAAGCAGATTTGTTGCAACATCCGGACGTTTGTCGAAATCGACTTCAATACGGGTCGCCGTCACGCTTATAACGAACCGGACATCCACGACTGACTGCGCGTAACTGCCCTGAGCGTACACCGGTAACAATGGCAGACACAACAATGCGAACACGACGCTGACGGCATGACTGAAGGCGATTCTTGCCATGTTTTTCAGGCGCAGGTTCATGTCCAAGCCATGTTTGCGAATTTGCTCAGGTCTAGCTTTGTTTGGTTAATCAAACCTTGCCGTTCCTGCAATCCAGCTTGTTTGACTTTGCGGCAAAAGGCGCTTGCCTGATTGACGCGCAACCCTCTATATTGATGGTGAATCTTGCTTGGCCGGCGGAGTTTTCCGGCACCAAAGCTGGCTCATGATTTGGGCCGCTGCAATGACTGCAAACTGTCGCAAGACGGCCATCAGGTTCAATTGGTTCTCGCTGGAGGTCTGCCGAGGCAGATTCCGGCAAAGATAGGCGGAGTTATCCGCTTGGCTCTTCCAGAGCCGTCACTGGTCCGCATGCGGGCCGAAAACTTGGGTCGTTCATTCGACGGGCACGAAATGATTGCTAGTATGCCAGAAGGTGTGTTTCAGGATGGCTTTTTTGCCTCCTTGCCGCTGGTTGCGTCAATTGCGCCTGCGAAGAGCATAATCATATCCGCAAGCCGCCGAACCACCGCCATTTGCAGCACCGCTGACAGATTGGCTGGTGAAGATCGCCCGCTTGCCGGGGAGCATTTCCAAAATGGCAAACAAGATGCTGATCGACGCCTCCCACCCGGAGGAAACGCGCGTCGTCGTGGTCCGTGGCAGCCGGATCGAAGAATTTGACTTTGAATCACAACACAAAAAACAAATACGCGGCAATATCTATCTCGCACGGGTAACGCGCGTTGAGCCGTCGTTGCAGGCGGCTTTTGTCGAATATGGCGGCAACCGCCACGGTTTTCTCGCGTTCAGCGAAATTCATCCTGACTACTATCAAATTCCGTACGCCGACCGCCAAGCACTTCTGGAGGCGGAAGCTGAAGAGCATGACGAGGACGACGACGAGCAGCCGCCGCGCGAAGCTCGCCAAGATCGCAATCAAGAGCGCAATACCGGCGAGCGCAGCACTGGGCGTGGCCGTGGCCGCAACGAACGTGGCCGGGGACGTGGCCCTGCCGACGGCGAAAGCGCGGCAGACATGGCCTCCGAAGGCCAGCCGGATGCCGAGTTGCACACAGAGCAAGGTGGCGGCGATGCCGAACCGGATGCCCATGTTGATTCGGACGATGATCAGCCGACAGTGATGGAAATGGCTGTCGAGGCCGACGAAATTTCAGGTGATGTTGAAGGCGAGGAAAAGGGCAACGATGGTGCCCAAGACTCGCAGCGCAGCCACCGCAAATCCCGTCGCCACGAAAAGCATGGCGATGATGACGACAGTGATTCTTCGGATGATGGTCACATCGAAGAACAGGAAGTGATTGAATCCGTTGGCGCGGAAGATGCCATGGAGGAAATGCCGCTTCGCCGCCGCACCTCGCGCAAGCAGTATAAAATTCAGGAAGTAATCAAGCGCCGCCAAGTGCTTTTGGTGCAAGTTGTCAAGGAAGAGCGCGGCAACAAGGGCGCGGCGTTGACCACCTACTTGTCGCTGGCCGGCCGCTATTCGGTTCTCATGCCGAACACCGGGCGTGGCGGTGGCATCTCGCGCAAGATCACCAGCGCGCAGGACCGCAAGCGGCTCAAGGATGTCGTCAAGGAACTCGAAGTGCCGAAGGGTATGGGCGTTATCCTGCGCACCGCCGGTGCCAACCGCACCAAAGTGGAGATCAAGCGCGACTATGAATATCTGATGCGCGCGTGGGAAACCGTGCGCAGCCTGACCCTTCAGTCGTCCGCCCCTGCTCTCGTCTATGAGGAAGGAAGTCTGATCAAACGGTCAATCCGTGATCTGTACAACAAGGACATTTCAGAAATCCTTGTCTCCGGTGAAAACGGCTACCGCGAGGCCAAGGACTTCATGCGCATGCTTATGCCGAGCCATGCCAAAATGGTCCAACCCTATCGTGAATCAACGCCGATCTTTGCCCGCGCCGGCATCGAAGGCCATCTCGACAAGATGCTTCAGCCGCAGGTGACGCTCAAGTCCGGTGGTTACATCATCATCAACCAGACAGAGGCGCTTGTCTCCGTCGACGTGAACTCAGGCCGTTCTACGCGCGAGCATTCCATCGAAGACACCGCGCTGCAAACCAACCTTGAAGCGGCAGAAGAAGTCGCGCGCCAACTCCGTCTGCGCGATCTTGCCGGTCTTGTCGTCATCGACTTCATCGACATGGAAGAGAAGCGCAACAACCGGTCTGTCGAAAAGCGCCTCAAGGACAATCTCAAGAACGACCGCGCCCGCATTCAGGTAGGCCGCATTTCTCATTTCGGATTGCTTGAAATGTCGCGCCAGCGCATTCGCGCATCTGTGCTTGAAAGCACGATGCAGGTCTGCGCCCATTGCGGCGGCACCGGCCATGTGCGCTCGCAATCCTCGGTGGGTCTGCATGTCATTCGCACCATTGAAGAATTCCTGCTGCGCAGCGCGACCAATGATTTGATCGTCAAGACCTCGGTTGAGACCGCCCTTTACGTTCTCAATCAAAAGCGTGAAAGCGTCACGGATCTGGAGCAACGCTTTGGTGTGCGCATCCTGTTGGAGGCGGACGACAAGGTGGGCGCGCAACATGTCTTGATCGACCGTGGCGGCCCGGCATCAGGAATTCCACGCGGACCGCTGCTTCCGGCCTATGCGGAAACAGAAGAAGATCAGGCCGACCTGACCGTTGAAGAGCCTGAAGAAGTGGAATCCGTGGAAGCGGAGACAGACGAAGAAGTGGTTGCGCAGCCGAAGGCGGAGCAGATTGCACGCAACGGAAACGGCAATTCCGACGGTGAACCGCGCCGCAAACGCCGCCGCCGCAGACGCGGTCGCAACCGCGGCGACGAGCAAGGTGACCAAAACGGTGGTGCTACCGAAGGCGCAGGCACCAGCGCGGATGATTCTGACACCGGCGACGCAGACGATGATACCGCCGATGAGGCTGAAGGCACTGAGAAGGTAGCCAAGGCGTCAAACGCGGAACGTGACGAAACGGCAGAGCGCGATGCGAAAAAGCGCCGACGTGGCCGTCGCGGTGGCCGCCGCAACAAGGATGGGTCGGAGGACACGTCTAAAGAATCAGCTGACGCGCCGCCAGCAGAAGCCATAGAAGAACCAATGGCAGCGCCGGATTCTGAACCCCCGGTTCAGGAGAGCGTTGCCGCGGAGCCAGTTGCGAAAGCAGCCAAGCCGCGCGCCCGCAAGAAGAAGGCTGAGAGCACTGAAGCATTGACGGACAGTGTTGCTGCCGAGGCAGTGCCTGTTGAGGATGCCGCAGCGGACGATGCGCCTGTGGCAACCAAGCCTGCTGCCAAACCCAGAGCCTCGCGACGCAAGGTCGAAGTAGCGGAGCAGTCGGCGGAAATGGTGACTGCTGATCCGGAAGTGCCAACCGAAGAACCAGCCGGCGACAGCAAGCCGCGCAAAGGCGGCTGGTGGCAGCGCCGCGGGTTCTTCTGAGCATTCAATTGTCAAAGAACAAAAGGCCGGAGGAAATTCCGGCCTTTTTTCCGCCAGTTACAGCAGAAATCTCTCAAGCCTATCCAGCGCCTCAATCATGTCTTCATGACGACCGGCGTATGAGAACCGCATGAAGCGACCACCGTTTTCCAAGTCAAAATCATGCCCCGGCGTCGCTGCGACGAATGTCTTCTCCAAGAGTATGTTGGCGAATGTCATGGAAGCCTTGGTGTGCTGCATGACGTCACACCAAGCGTAGAAGGCACCGTCCATCGAAGCCGCAAGCGGCAAGCCGAGTTTTGGCAGGCGGTCGGCAAGCAAAGCCCGATTGGCGAGATAGCGCTGACGAACCACATCATAATCTGCGGTGCAACCAAACGCGGCAACAGCAGCATGCTGCGATAGTTCTGGAGCAGAGATATAGAGACTTTGCGCGATCCGCTCGACTGGCCGGACGAGCGCGTCCGGCAACACCATCCAGCCGATCCGCCAACCCGTCATGCAATAATATTTGGAGAATGAATTGATGATGACAGAGTTTTGGCTCACCGACAACGCAGAGTGATCACTGCCGACGTGGTTGAGCCGGTGATAAATCTCATCCGAAATGACTGAAATGCCAACGCTTTCCGCCATTCTGACAAGCTGGTCCATCTCACCGGGCGCGATGGTTTGACCGGTCGGGTTGGCAGGACTGGCGAACAGCAGCCCTTTGAGCTTAGACTTGCGATGTTCATCCGCCAATCGCTCAGCGGAAAGGTTACCGGACGCCGCATCGACAGGGATGTCGACCACCTCCAACCCTAGTGCCTTCATGATGTTGCGGTAGGCAGGATACCCGGGGCGTGTGATTGCCACCCGATCGCCAACGTCAAACATCGCCAGAAACGCCAGATTGAAGGCAGCCGATGATCCGCTGGTCACGGCAATGCGCGACGGCTCTACAGTGACGCCATAATGCTCGAGATAATGCAGGGCAATCGCCGCGCGAAGCTTCGGCAGACCAAGCGCATCGGTGTATCCGATTTTCCCTGCGACCAACGCACGCTCTGCTGCCTCTCTCACCGCCGCGGGCACAGGATCAGCAGGCTGCCCCAGCGCCATCGAAATCACCGGATGACCCGCCGCAGCGAGCCTGTTGGCCTTGGCCAATACATCCATTGCATGGAATGGCTCCACGGCACTGCGACGTGAAACGAGCGTCATGTGGTCTCCCGGGCGTAGCTCAAGCATGGCCAATGGCCCTCGCGCCGCACAAATGCCCGATTGGCGCGATTATCACAAGTTCCTGATTGCCAGTTGCAAGGCTTTGCACAGGCCACATTGTTGGATACCAAGACGAATGACCATTTCGATGCAAAGAAGCAATGTTGGCCGCAGACTGATCTCCACTCTCTCTGGCGGCGCAATGCTGCTGGCTGCGCTGGTTCTGCCCGCTCATTCTGCAAATGTTGCTATCGTGCGCGACGCCGAAATTGAACGACTGATGTTCGACTACGCCCGCCCACTTCTGGCGGCAGTCGGCATCAAGGGCGTCACCGAAATTGTGCTTATCAATGACCCGTCCTTCAACGCCTTCGTCGATGGCCGCCGCATTTACATCAACACCGGCACCATCATGATTTCCGGAACGCCAAACGAGGTCATCGGCGTGCTTGCCCATGAAATCGGCCACCTTGCAGGCGGGCATCAGGAACGGCTGCGGCAAAAGCTCGAAGCCGCTGGCAAAATTGCGACAATCGCCGGACTGATCGGTGCTGGCGCTGCGGTTGCCGGGGCTGCAAACGGCAATGGCCAAGCGGGACAAGCCGGCTTTGGTATCGCCGCAGGTTCGGCAGAGATTGCCCGCCGTTCGGTGCTTGCCTACCAGCGCACGGAAGAAATCACTGCGGATCGCTCTGCGGTTACTTACCTCAACAAAACCAAACAATCCGCGCGCGGCATGCTGGCGACATTTCAGCGATTTCAAACGGCCTTGGCGCTTTCCGGCGCGCGCGTCGACCCGTACAAGATCAGCCACCCGTTGCCGCGCGAGCGCATCGCCAACTTGACGACGCTGGCGCAAGAGAGCCCGTATTTCGGTAACGTCGATTCTTCCTCCCTGCAAGCCCGCCACGATCTTGCCCGTGCCAAGGTCGCCGCCTATAGCGGCAACATCAACACCGTGCGCCGCCTGTTCCGCGACCGCCCTGGCAGCATTGGCCTGCGCTATGGCGAGGCAATCAGCACCTACCTGAGTGGCTCGTCCAAAGACGCGCTGAAAAAACTCGACGCGCTGTCCAAAGAACTCCCGCAAAACGGCTATTTGCACGAGATACGCGGCGAAATCCTTTTGAAAGCCAACAAGCCCGCGGACGCCGCGAAAGCCTATCGCAATGCCCTGAAGCTTGATCCTGGAAAAAACAGCACGATACAGGTCGGCCTTGGCCAGTCGCTTTTCCTTGCAGGAGACACCGACGGCGCAATTCGCGAGCTGAGCGCAGCACTCAATCGCGACAAGACCAACGCGCTTGGTTACGAATTCCTCGCCCGCGCGTATGGCCAAAGCGGTCGTGAGCCGGATGCGCTCTTGGCCACGGCCCAGATGTATTTTTACAACGGTGCCATCAAGGAGGCCCGGCAGTTTGCAGCCCGCGCCCAGCAGGGATTCAAAAAAGGGTCGCCCGGCTGGCTGAAGGCGGGTGACATCATGAAGTCCGGAACCAAGGGCTGACAACAATGTTGAACCTTTATCGATTGGCACGCGACACAAAGATGATCTATTGGCTAGTCGGCGCAGCTTCGGTGCTTGCCGCAACATTGAAATTCGGAGTTTGAGATGAACAAGGCCGGAATATTCGCGATCGTGGCGGTGCTGCTTGGCGGCGTCAGTGTCGGGCTTGGCTATGTCGCCGGTCAGACAACCAGTCTCGCCTCGACCATCGCCGATCCGCAAGTCATCGACGCTGCTCCGGCTACCGATACAGCGGAAATCGAAGCCATTGTGCGAAGCTATCTTCTCAAAAACCCGGAGATCATGATTGAGGTCCAGACCGCGCTTGAAACCAAGCGCAACGCCGAGAGCCGTGTTGCGCAAAACAAAGTGATCACCGACTCCAGTGCAGCCATTTTTAACTCTAAAGATGACGCCGTGCTGGGCAATCCCGACGGCGACGTGACGGTTGTCGAGTTTTTCGACTATAATTGCGGCTATTGCCGCAGGGCGCTCGACGACATGCAGGCGCTTATCAAGACAGACCCGAACGTCCGCTTTGTACTCAAAGAGTTGCCCATCCTCGGACCAGATTCGGTCAAGGCCCATTTTGTTGCCCAATCGTTCAAAAGGCTGTTGCCGGAGAAATACGGGGAATTTCATGCTGCGTTGTTGACCTCCGGCCAAGCCAACGAAGAGTCAGCCGTGGCATTGGGAGTTTCCTTGGGTGCAGATGAAGCCAAATTGCGCGAAGGCCTTGAGCACAAGGAAGTTGCGGCGATGTTTGCGCAGAACAATGAACTTGCAACCGGCCTGAACATTACCGGCACACCCTCATATGTCATCAAGGACGAAGTGGTGCCCGGCGCGCTTGGGCTGGAGGTTTTGACCGAGAAAGTGGCCAATGTGCGCAAATGCCAGAAGGCGACCTGCTGAGCCGCCGTTAACAAAGCGACACAGCGTGTGAACAACCGGGCAAACAGTGTTTCAAGCCTTTTCATGCCTTGCCATCCCGTCTATACCGGCTGAACGTCGGTGAAACCGGGCAATCGTTTGCATGACCAAGACCATCTTCGTCCTCAATGGGCCAAACCTCAACCTTCTCGGCTCGCGCGAGCCGGCGGTCTATGGAACCATGACGCTTGAGGGATTGAAGGGCTTGGTGGAAGCCGAGGCGGCAAAGCTTGGCGTGGAAGTCGACTTTCGCCAGTCCAATCACGAAGGCGAGTTGGTGACCTGGATTCAGGAAGCCGGTGCCGCTGGTAAGCAGATTTTGATGAACCCCGGTGCCTACACGCACACCTCGATTGCCCTGCATGACGCGATCAAGGGATCCGGTGCGATTGTTGCTGAAGTTCATTTGTCCAACATCCACGCGCGGGAGGAATTCCGCCACAAGTCGTTCGTATCTCCGGTCGCCAAAGGCGTGATTGCGGGATTTGGCGCGGAAGGTTACATCATGGGGCTTCGTGCGCTCGCAGCGCTGTAAGCCCCTACACGTCTGGCACTGGAAAGGTTCAACATGGCGGCCAAGAATTCTGGAGTTGATCAGGCGCTTATCCGCGATCTGGCGGGCATTCTCAATGAGACTGATCTGACCGAAATCGAGGTTGAACAGGGCGAACTGCGCATCCGCGTGTCGAGACAAGGCGCGCCGATGATGGCCGCACCGCAAATGTATGCCGCACCTGCGAGTGTTGCCCCTGCCCCATCCGCATCTGCCCCGGCAGCATCGTCCGTGAGCAATGCCAACGCGGTGCCCTCGCCCATGGTCGGAACAGTCTACTTCTCCGCAGCCCCCGGTGCGGCCCCGTTCATCGAGATCGGGACGAAGGTGAAGGAAGGCCAAACCATCCTGATCATTGAAGCGATGAAGACGATGAACCAGATTCCTGCACCACGCTCCGGCACGGTAACCGCAATCTTGGTCGAAGACGCCCAGCCGGTCGAATATGGCGAGCAGCTCATCGTGATCGAATAAGCGGGGCCACAGATGTTCCACAAAATCCTTATTGCCAACCGCGGTGAAATTGCGCTGCGCGTTCTGCGCGCCTGCCGCGAGCTTGGCATTTCGACCGTTGCCGTCCACTCGACAGCTGACGCGGACGCCATGCATGTGCGGCTTGCTGACGAAAGCGTCTGCATCGGCCCGCCGCCGTCGCGCGACAGCTATCTGAACATTCACCAGATCGTCGCCGCCTGCGAAATCACCGGCGCGGATGCGATCCATCCAGGCTACGGCTTTCTGTCCGAGAACGCCAAATTCGCCGACATTCTGGAAGCGCACAAGATCACTTTCATTGGCCCGACGGCAGATCACATCCGCATCATGGGCGACAAGATCGAGGCCAAGCGCACCGCAAAACGACTTGGGATACCGGTGGTTCCGGGCTCCGAAGGCGGCGTCGCCGATGAAGCGGAGGCCGCGAAGATTTGCGCTGAAATCGGCTATCCGGTGATCATCAAGGCAACAGCCGGCGGCGGCGGACGCGGCATGAAAGTGGCGCGCAACGAAGAAGAATTGGCGATGGCGCTGGCGACCGCCCGTTCCGAAGCCGGGGCAGCGTTCGGAAACTCCGAAGTCTACATTGAAAAGTATCTGCAGAAGCCGCGGCACATCGAAGTGCAGGTGATGGGCGACGGTGCTGGCAAAGCCGTGCATCTGGGTGAGCGCGACTGTTCGCTGCAACGCCGCCACCAGAAAATCTGGGAGGAAGCCAATTCCCCTGCCCTGAACGCGGAAGAGCGCGAAAAGATCGGCATGATCTGCGCCGACGCCGTCGCGGGCCTTGGCTATCGGGGCGCGGGCACGATTGAGTTTCTTTATGAGAATGGCGAGTTCTACTTCATCGAGATGAATACGCGTCTGCAGGTCGAGCACACAATTACCGAGGCCATCACCGGCATTGATATTGTGCACGAGCAAATCCGCATCGCCTCGGGCGGCGGGCTGTCGATGACGCAGGACGAGGTCAAGTTTTCCGGCCATGCCATTGAGTGCCGGATCAATGCCGAAGACCCGCGCACCTTTGTGCCCTCTCCCGGCAGGATCACGCATTATCACACCCCCGGAGGCCTTGGCATCCGCATCGATTCGGGCGTTTATGCCGGTTACAAAATCCCGCCCTATTACGACTCGATGATCGGCAAGCTGATCGTCCATGGTCGCAACCGCGTTGAATGCATGATGCGCCTTCGCCGCGCGCTGGACGAATTTGTCGTCGACGGGATCAAATCCACGCTGCCATTGTTCCGCGATCTTGTTGGCAACCCGGATATCGCCAACGGCGATTATGACATCCACTGGCTGGAAAAATATCTGGCCGAAAAGGACGCGGCTGAAGGTGCGGCAAACGCCTGAACAAAAGGCGCTGGACCCGGAGCTTTTGCTGCGGGCATATGCGTCAGGTGTGTTCCCGATGGCCGATTCGGCTGAGGATCCGGAAATATTCTGGGTGCAGCCGGACGTGCGCGGCATTATCCCGCTGGACACTTTCCATGTGCCGACAAGCCTTGCAAAAACCATCCGCAAGGGCGTTTTCGAAGTGCGCTTTGACACCGCATTTTCAGACGTGATGAAGGGTTGCGCCGAGGCCAACCCGCTGCGTCCGACAACATGGATTAATGAGACCATCCTCACCGCCTACACATCGCTCCATGCCCAAGGCCACTGCCACTCCGTCGAGGCATGGTATCACGGTGAGCTGGCAGGTGGATTGTATGGCGTGTCTTTGGGGTCGGCATTTTTCGGCGAGAGCATGTTTTCGCGGCTGACTGACGCCTCAAAAGTCTGTCTGGTTCATCTGGTGGCGCACCTGAAACACAATGGGTTCACGCTGCTCGACACGCAATTTACAACCGACCATCTCAAGCGCTTCGGCGCAATCGATGTGCCGCGCAAGAAGTATGAGAAGATGTTGAAGGCGGCGTTGGCGAAGAACGCAAAGTTCTAAGGGGGGGCATCCACACGCCGCAGCAACCCAAGATGCCGTCTTTCCGGGGCCGCGAAGCAGAGCCAAAGAATCCTGAGCGCCGAGCGTGAAAGCGTGGCGCAGCGGTTGGGCGTTCGCAATGTCTATCATATTGATTAAATTGACAAATAATTAAAGTCAGCGTTCCGGATTCCGGGCTGCGCTTCGCGGCCCCGGAATGACGAAAATCATGGGGATTTGTTCGGCCAAAAAGAACGTCTGGGTCGTCGGGACAAGCCCGACGATGACGAAGTTTGGGGATGAGGGCTGGCGAGTGTCACCCCGTATCCGGCCCGTTCACCGCGTGAAGCGCCAAGCCGTGGCATTCGCGCAGGACTTCATCGACTGCGTGG
>JANPEK010000043.1:0-28030 GCA_031422915.1 Phyllobacteriaceae bacterium
CATGACTGGGCCAAAAAGCCGATCCCGCAATCAGTGATGTCCGAAAAAGAACAACAGTGCCTTGCCACAGGCATCTACTTTGAAGCACGCGGCGAATCGGCCAAGGGTCAGGCTGCGGTGGCGCAAGTCATCCTCAACCGCGTCAAAAATCCGGCCTATCCGAACACCGTCTGCGGCGTCGTCTACCAGAATGACCATTGGCGCAACCGCTGTCAGTTCTCGTTTGCCTGCGATGGCATCAAGGACCGTGTTACCGAGCCATATCATTGGCGCAAGGCCCAGCAAATCGCGCTGGCCGTCTCCACCGGCGAGATCTACCTGCCGGAAATCGGGGCCTCAACCCACTATTACGCCACCTACGTCAGCCCGCGTTGGGCACGCACAATGCAGAAGATGAAAAAGATCGGCACCCACATCTTCTACCGCACCTATGGCGGCGGCTGGAGCTGACCTGCGACGGAATCGCCACACCCGGTGAAAGCAGCCGAAACCGTATCACCAAGTCATTGATTATAATAGATAAAATTGCCCTTCAAGAATCCCCACAGTCGCCTTGACTAGCACGGTTCGCAAAACTATGTTGCCCGCGACTTATGTGCGGAAAACCATGTCTTCCGCCGGACCGGAAGGATAGCGCCGTGGCAACCGGAAAACGACCGGACAAACCCGCGCAATCCGGCGGGGACGGGGCACCGGAAGACAAGTTCAAGGACGATGCGCTCGACAAGCGCCGTGACCAGCTTGCGGACGCCATCGCGGCCAAGCAGGCGGAGCGGAAGCTTGAAGCAGCCAAATCCGACGTCAACAAGTCAGACGGAATGGCCGGCATGGCCTATGCGCTCAAACTGTCCAGCGAGTTTATCGCCGGAATTCTGGTTGGGATCGCGTTGGGCTGGCTGCTGGACCGTGTTGCCGGAACATCGCCTTGGGGAATAATTATTTTTCTCTTTTTGGGCTTTACCGCCGGTGTATTGAATGTTTTGCGCTCGGCGGGCTTGATTGCTGTGAGCAAATCGGAGAGAGGGTCTGATTACAAGCCTTCTCAAAAGGTACAGACGCCCCCCGGCAATGCGTGGCCGGACGACAAAGAGGACGAATAACGTGGCCGGTACAGACCCCATCCACCAATTCCAATTGCAAAAGTGGATACCGCTTGAACTCGGCGGTTACGACATCTCCTTCACCAATTCGTCCGCCTTCATGGTTGCCACAGTCGCTGCTGCCGCCGGGCTCCTCTATTTCTCAACCGCTGGACGCGGCCTGATCCCGGGCCGTCTTCAGTCCGTTTCTGAAATTGCCTACGAATTCGTCGCCAACATGTTGCGTGACAGTGCCGGCACGTCCGGCATGAAATTCTTCCCGTTCGTGTTCTCGCTGTTCATGTTTGTGCTGGTCGCAAACCTCTTCGGCATGTTCCCGTACTTTTTCACCATCACCAGCCATCTGATCGTCACCGTCGCGCTGGCGCTGTTGGTCATGTCGGTGGTCGTCGGCTATGGCTTTTATAAAAACGGTTTGGGCTTCCTGAAGCTGTTCGTGCCACAAGGCGTTCCCGGCGCCCTTGTGCCGATTGTCGTCATCATTGAGGTCATTTCGTTCCTCTCTCGCCCGATCAGCCTTTCAATTCGTCTTTTCGCCAACATGCTCGCCGGACATATCACCCTCAAAGTGTTCGCCGGTTTTGTTGTCACCCTGTCCGGCATGGGCGCGCTCGGCATCGGCGGTGCGCTTCTGCCACTTGCCATGACTGTCGCACTCACCGGTCTTGAATTTCTCGTGGCTTTCCTTCAGGCCTATGTATTCACGGTCTTGACCTGCATGTATCTGAACGACGCCATTCATCCCGGCCACTAAGAAAAATTTGTACGGCGGAATATCCCGCCGTCACGAAACTCTCGCAATCCATAAGGAGCTTAAAAATGGACGCAGAAGCAGCAAAGTACATCGGCGCAGGCATCGCATGCTTGGGCATGGGCGGCGTGGGCATTGGCCTTGGCACCATGTTCGGCAACTTTTTGGCTGGTGCCCTGCGCAACCCGTCTGCAGCTGACGGCCAGTTCAGCCGACTGATTTTCGGCTTTGCCGTGACCGAAGCATTGGGCATCTTCTCGCTGCTCGTCGCGCTTCTGCTGCTGTTCGTCGTCTAAGACGGTTGAGCCAAAACGTTGACCGGCCGCTGATGTTGGCGGCCGGACCTGTTTTTCAAAGGTGATCGCATGTTTGTGACCGAGGCATTGGCCGAGGAAACCACGACGGCTCCGGCTGCTGCCGGAACTGCTGGTGAAACCGTTCACACCGAAACCGGTGTTCCCGGTGAAGGCGGCCACAGCGAAGTGTTCCCGCCGTTTGATCCTGCGTCTTTCCCATCGCAGTTGCTGTGGTTGGCGATCACATTCGGCCTTTTCTATATGTTTATCTCGCGGCTGGCTTCGCCGCGCATCGCCTCCATTCTGGAAACCCGCCGCGACCGTATTTCCCGCGATCTGGCGGACGCTGCCAAAATGAAAGACGAAGCAGACACAGCCGTCGCTGCCTATGAGCTGGAGCTTGCAACTGCCCGCAAGAACGCCATCGACATCGGCAACAAGGCGCGCGACGAGGCGAAAGCCGTTGTCGAAGCTGACCGCAAGGCAAGCGAAGCCGTGCTCGAAGCCAAAATCGCAGAGTCCGAAAAGCAGATTGCCGCTGTTCGTGCCTCCGGCATGAAGGAAGTCGGCAAGATCGCCGAAGACACAGTGTCGGCCATACTCGCGCAATTGACCGGCGGCAAAGCATCGGCAACCGATATCGCTGCCGCGATCAAGTCCGTGAAAGGCTGAGGAACGCACCATGGACAATACATTCTGGGCCACCGTCGCACTGTTCATTTTCCTCGGCATCGTCGCATACCTGAAGGTTCCGGCGATGATCACCAAGGCGCTGGACGACAGGGCTGATAAGATCAAGTCCGATCTGGACGAAGCCCGGCGCCTGCGTGAAGAAGCCAAGGCGCTGCTTGCCGAATATCAGGCCAAGCGCAAGGAAGCGGAAAAAGAAGCCGCCGCCATCCTCGCCTCCGCCAAACGCGAAGCTGAGTTGCTGCGCGCCGATGCACAAGCCAAGTCAGAAGACTACGTCCGTCGCCGGACCATCGTCGCCGAGCAGAAGATCGCCCAAGCCGAATCCGACGCGGTAAACGCCGTCCGCGCCTCCGCCATAGACCTCGCCATCGCCGCCTCGTCCAAGCTCCTCGAAGGCCGCGACGCAGCATCCAACGCCGACCTGTTCAAACAGGCGCTGGCGGATGTGAAGGCAAAGCTGAACTGAGGGTTGAGGTATACAAGTATTGGAGACGCCGTCCTTTGGGGCGGCGTTTTTGTTTTGAGTTCAAGGGGGTTGGCTTGAGTCTGTCATCCACAAATCTCCACCCTCAGTGCTGCCCCTCATCCGGCCCGTTGGGCCACCTTCTCCCCGCAAACGGCGGGGAGAAGGACGATTATCACCAAGTGCGCAACTTCCCTTCTCCCCGTGTCTTCACGGGGAGAAGGTGGCGCGAAGCGACGGATGAGGGGCAGCGCTGACGGTGAAAGCAGGCCACCTCAAACCACACACTTCCCCCTCATCGGTGCAAACGTAAACCTGTGCAGCCTCACCACCGGCCCTTGCTCCGCCAGCGCCAGCATATGCCGCGCCGTCCCATACCCCGCATGCGCTTCAAACCCGTACTCCGGATGCACAATTCCAGCCAAATCCATCATCCGGTCACGCATCACCTTGGCGACAATCGACGCCGCTGCAACAGACACAGACCGCTGGTCGCCTTTGACCAAAGCCGTCGCCGCGCAGCTTAGCCCCGGTGGCACATCGCGCCCGTCGGCCAGCACATGGTCCGCCGGAACCGCCAGCCCCGCCACAGCCCGCCGCATCGCCTCAAGGCTCGCCTTGCGGATATCGCTCGCATCAATGTCTTCAGCTGACATGGAACAAAGCGAAACAGCGCGCGCTTGCGCCAATATACGGACAAACGCCTCTTCCCGCCCGTGCCGGTCCATCCGTTTGGAATCATCCAGCCCATGCGGAACATCACCCGGATCCAGCACCACTGCAGCGGCCACCACAGGCCCCGCCAGCGGCCCGCGTCCGGCCTCATCGGTTCCCGCGACAAAGCGCGCGCCATTTTCAATCAGCTTCAATTCAACGGAAAAATCCGGCCGCAAAGGCAGTTCAAAAAGGGTCGGAGAATCGGATGCGCGGCGAGCCATGACGGCGGCAGGCTTGGCACACAAATCCGATTCTCCGCAAGCCCTCCCGGCGCATGTGCGATGCGCAGGCAGGGTGACAGCCGATGGCGGGTGACCACCGGCTGCGGCATTTCAGGCAGGAGGGGGTGTCCGGCCCGAAAATTCAAAAAATATGGAGCTAGAAAAGCTTCAGTTGCGTTCCTCCTTTTGCAGGCGATGTGAACAGATCCGTCCGCAGCGCGCGCTTCTCGACATTCATGCCAAGCCGCGTCGCCGCAAGCTCGAACCGCCGTCCGATGGTCCACGCATACGGCCCTGTCCCTCGCATCCGCTTGCCCCACTCGGCGTCATAATCCTTGCCATCGCGCATTGCCCGCACCAGCGACAGCACATGCCGGTATTTGTCGGGATAATGCCGCAGCAGCCAATCCTTGAACAAAGGCGATACTTCCAGTGGCAGCCGCAACATCACATAACCGGCCTCCAGCGCCCCTTGCGCCCGCGCGGCATCCAGAATGCGCTCGATCTCATGGTCGTTCAGCCCCGGAATAACCGGTGCCACCATCACCGACACCGGCACGCCAGCCGCCGAAAGCTCTTTCATCGCCTCCAGCCGCTTGGTTGGCGTCGCCGCGCGCGGCTCCATGTTGCGTGCAAGCTTCCGGTCCATCGTCGTCACCGAAAGCGCAACCTTGGCCAGCCCGCGCGCGGCCATGCGCGCCAGAATATCAATATCCCGTGTTACCAGCGCCGACTTGGTGACAATACCGACCGGGTGGTTCGCTGCCTCCAACACTTCGAGTATCTCACGCATGATGCGCCATTGCTTCTCGATCGGTTGATACGGGTCCGTGTTGGTGCCGATGGCAATCGTCTTCGGCTCATAGCCCGGCTTCGACAATTCCCGCTCCAGAAGCTTGGCCGCATCCGGCTTGGCAAACAGCTTGGATTCAAAGTCCAGCCCGGCCGACAGCCCCATGTAAGCGTGGCTTGGCCGCGCGAAACAATAGATGCAGCCATGCTCGCAGCCGCGATAGGGGTTCACCGACCGGTCAAACGAAATGTCCGGAGAGTCATTCCTTGTGATGATCGTGCGCGGCTTTTCCTCCTGCACCTCGGTCTTGAACGGCGGCAATTCCTCAAAATTCTGCCAGCCGTCGTCAAAGCTCTCGCGCGAATAGGCCTCGAACCGGCCCGACGGATTGAGCGCCGCCGCCCGCCCGCGCCGCCGCTCATCCGGCAAGCGAAGGCCGCTCGCCCCGATATACGCATCAGCCACTGCTGCGCCATGCGCAAATGCCGCCCTGTCTGCCGTCCTGACCGCTTCCATGATGCCTCTGATCCGATTCGTGGTGTGGAATAAAGTCCTACACCAATTTATGAACGAAACAAGAACAAAATTGCGGTTGGTGCATTTTTCCTGTTCGACTCGCCATCAATTCCTCAATCGGCTAAAAGGTCAGTCATGCTGACGGTCATCATCGAAACGCGGAACAGTGAAGAAGCCTTGGCGCGCACCCTGGGGCCGCTGGTCTCTGGCGTCGTCGATGGCCTGCTGCGCGATGTCATCGTCCATGACTGGGGCTCAACCGACCACACCGCCAAGGTCGCCGAGCAGGCGGGCTGTTCGCTGATGTCCGGCGGTTCGCTCGCAGAATGCATCCATCGCGCCCGTGGCGATTGGCTGCTGTTCCTTGAGCCGGGCTCAAGGCTCGCCGAAAGCTGGGTCGAAAGCGTCGAGCGCCATGTCGGCATTGTGCAAAGCCCGGGCAAATTCACCCGCTCACGTGCCGGCCAGCCGGGCTTCCTGTCGCGCATAACCACCCGCACCACCGCGCTCGCCGACGGCCTCCTCATCACCAAACGCCAAGCCATGGCGCTCGCCCGCACCGCCAAGACCTCCGAAGCGCTGGCGCGGGGCCTGTCGGCAAGGCGGATGAACGCAGAGATCGTTCCGGCGGGGCGCTAGGCGACCCACCAGTGCGGATGAGCCTTTCCAATCCCCGCCTTGGCCGCCTCCAGCGCCCCTTCATCCGCATAAAGCCCAAAACAAGTAGCCCCGGACCCGGACATCCGCGCAAACAGCGCCCCGGAGCCGGTCAAGCCAGCCAGCACATCACCAATCACTGAGCAAAGCGCGCGGGCAGGGGCCTCAAGATCATTGCGGGTTGTCTCAAGATATTCCACCAAAGCCGGGCCTTTACTTCTCCCCGCGTCTCCCGCGGGGAGAAGGTGGCGCGCAGCGCCGGATGAGGGGACCACACCCGCAAAGACGCCCGCGTCAGCGCCAGATAAGGGGGCCACACCCGCAAATTCTCGCGTGTCTCTGCCCCTCACCCTGACCTTTCCCCGCTGGAGAAGCGGGGAGAGGGGGAGCCCGCTTCCATCCTTTTTCGACAGAGCCCTGAACACCTCCGCCGTCGAAACCCCAACCCCCGGATTCACCAACAGCAAATGCATCTCCGGCATTCCCGCCACCGCCTCAATCTCGTCGCCGATCCCCCGCGCCACCAGCGGCCTGCCAAACACGCACATCGGCACATCCGCCCCCAGACCAAGCCCGATACGCATCAGCTCACTGACCGTAAACCCAAGCCCCCAAAACTCATTCAACCCCTTCAGCGCCGCCGCCGCATCTGCCGAGCCGCCACCAATGCCCGAGGCAATCGGCAAATTCTTTTCCAGATGAATGGCAACCGGCGGGCAGCGCCGCCCCCGCGCCGCATCGCGCAGCGCACCAAGCGCCTTTATGATCAGATTGGTCCCGAAATCCGCCGCCAGCGCCCGGCCAAACGGCCCCGAAAACGTCAGTCGGTCCTGATCGGAGCTCCCGACTGATACAACATCGCCAACCTTGGCAAACACCACCAGTGTTTCAATCAGATGATAGCCGTCAGGCCGCTGGCCGGTGACATGCAGGGCAAGGTTGATCTTGGCAGGCGCGGCAATTTTCAATCGCGCTTGACCACATACTCGCCGGTCTTTTCATCGCGCACCAGCGTGCCGACAGCGCCGGTCTTCACTTCCTGCTCGGCCCGGCGCACTTTTTCATGCACCCGGTCGGCCTCCTTCTTGAAGGACTTGTAGCCATACCAGGCAACAGCACCGACAATGGCGAAAAATATGAGTTGCGGCAACATGTGTCTCCACCCGCGCGTTGCGGTTCCTCTTCCAACACTACGCCGACGAAGGCCGGACGAAAAGGGGCATATTATTTACAATCCAAAACGCGCCCACAGCGCCTTCTCTTCGGCAATATCAATGATCGCTTCCGCCGCGCTGGCACCGATCAGCGAAACCCCGCCCGCCGCAGGGCGCATGCCGAAAAAGCCGCGCGATTGGGCAATCAGTTTCAGCTTGGTCTTATCGCCATACCGCGCTTTGAGAAACGAGCGCATGTCGCCAAGGTCGTCCACCAGCCCCAATTCCTTGGCCTTCTGTCCGGCCCAGAACAGGCCGGTGAACAGGTCCGGATTGTCAGCAAGCTTCGCGCCGCGCCGCGCCTTCACCATGCCGATAAACACCTCATGAATTTCAAGCTGCAGAGACTTCAGATGATCAATGTCCTTCTTCTTCTCCGGCGAAAACGGATCAAGCACCGACTTGTTCGATCCCGCCGCGTGAATGCGCCGCTCAACACCGATCTTTTCCAAAAGCCCCGTAAAGCCGAACGAAGCGGATATCACGCCGATGGATCCGACAATCGACGAGGGATCAGCAATGATCTCATCACCGGCAATGGCAATCATGTAGCCGCCGGACGCCGCAACATCCTCGACAAACATGAACACCTTCTTGTTCGTCTCATCGGCCAGATGGCGGATGCGCTGATAAATCAGCCGCGACTGCACCGGCGATCCGCCCGGCGAATTGACCGAAAACGCCACAGCAGGCGCATCCTTCTCGGCAAACGCCTTCTCAAGCAGCGGCGATACCGAAGCCAGACTAAGCGAAGGCCGGAATTGCAACCCCCCGGTCATGATTACCCCCGCAAGCCGGACAACAGGTATCTCCACCGCATCAGAGCGGAAGCGGGCAGGGGTAAAGCGGGCAGGCATGTAGCGGGCAATCAGGCGTTTCACGGGGGCGGTTTCCTAAAATGTTCAAGCGCTGCATGTAATAACTTTTTGCAGCGCTGCAATGTGCAGAACGCCGGTCAGCATCGCTGGTCGATACTCATAGCACGCCCGGCAAAGCTGACAGGCAGGTCAGAAAGCGCTCCAGCGCCGGACGTGTCCCCGGCATCCTCGATCGCAGTCATGCAATGCGGTCTCCGCGAGCGGCACTGCCAATGTCAGGCAACGCGCCTTTTGCCCTGCATTTCAAAGCCAATTGCTTTCATCACTGCAAGTGTTGTTTCAAGCGTCGGGTTCCCCGCGTCGCTGAGGGATTTATACAGCTGTTCACGTGCGAGCCCGGTCTTGCGGGCCACTGTCGTCATGCCCTTGGCCCGGGCCACAACGCCAAGCGCGCTGGCGATATGTCGCGCATCACTCGTTTCAAAGGCGTCCGTAAGAAATACCTCTGTCGCCTCATCTGTCTTGAGCTTATCTGCCAAATCCAGATCATAAATCTTCTCGGCCATCATCGTCTCTCCACTCAACTGCAATTTGTTTGTTGTCTACTTCTTGTGGAATTTCAAACAACCCGCTCTCCCCATTCACAATCGCCACCGCCCGCTCCAAAAACGCATGTCCCTTCGCGTCATGCAGCACCAGCGGCGGCTCCAGCGACAATCGCGCGCGGCTGCCTTTGATACCAACCACAATGATCCGGATGGCTGCTTCATCGGCGCGGGGATGCACCGGCACAATGCGCAGCGCGCCGAAACGACCGGCCATCGCTCCCAAAATATCGCCGAGCGACTGCGGCTTTGCAATCAGCGCCACGCCGCCGCCGGGCTTTACGATGGCCGAGGCGGTGCGCAGCCACGCCTCAAACAGCCCGTCCTGCATCACATGCGCTTGAGCCTTCACAACGTCCGGCGTCTGCCGGTCGCGGGCACTGTTGAACGGCGGGTTCATGATCGCAAAATCAAATGTATTGTCTGCAAGCCTTGCTGCCACACGCTCTCTGCCGCTGAGAGTCACATCGGATTCAATCACTGAAAGCCTTGCCGCAAGCTTATGATTTGACTCATGTTCGATGGTCCTGCGCGCAAACGCCGCCATCGCCGGATCAATCTCGACCAGCGTGACGACCGCGCCCTCGCACCGCGCCGCGACAGCCAGCCCCGCCGCCCCCGCACCGGCACCAAGGTCCACAACCTTGCCAGTAAATTCGTTCGGAACAACCCCGGCAAGCACCATCGCATCAATGCCCGAGCGGTGCCCCGCGCCCTTCGGCTGTACCAGCACAAACCTGCCGCGATGAAACGCGTCGATTGTTTCGCTGATCGTCTCAGGCTTTGAGTTCATGCTCAATCCCGGCGTCCTTCACCAGCCGCCGCGCCTGCGCCTCGCAGTCCCTGTCCACCATGATCCGGCGCGGGATGATGCCGAGCGATCCTTCAAAAATGCTCATGTTGGTATCGGCCACAAAATGCCCGATCCCCGCGTCCTTCAAGAGTGAGCAGACAAACGAAATGATCACGGCGTCATTGGTGCGGACAAGTTCAATCATGCGTCCGATGTGGCAAGTCATGTGCGAATAAGCAAGGCGAGCGGAAGACAATCGTCCAAATCGATGCGATTTGACGGATTGTCTCGCCAGCCGCGCCATTTCGCCGCTTGAGTAGCGGTCAAGCCTTTCCTAAAGTGCAAAAAATTCGGGAGTGCAAGCGTGGGCGTAGTCTTATCCATTGACGAGGGCAAAAAGCAGGCTGGCATCAAGCCGCTGATTGACCTGACCGCCGCAGACATGGCGCGCGTCAACGAGCTGATCCTGTCCAAGGCGGGCTCCGATGTCGAGATGATTCCCGAGGTCGCCAACCATCTGATTTCGTCAGGCGGCAAACGCCTGCGCCCGATGATCACCCTCGCTGCCGCGCAGATGCTCGGCTACAAGGGCGACGGCCACATCAAGCTCGCTACCTCCGTCGAGTTCATGCACACCGCCACGCTGCTGCACGATGATGTCGTAGACGAAAGCGACATGCGTCGCGGCAAGCGCACCGCCCGCATGATCTGGGGCAACCAGGCGTCTGTTCTCGTCGGCGATTTTCTGCTCGGCCAAGCCTTCCGCATGATGGTCGAAGTCGGCTCGCTGGATGCATTGGATGTCCTGTCTTCCGCCGCCTCGGTCATTGCCGAAGGCGAGGTGATGCAGCTCTCCGCCGCCAAAAACCTTGAGACCACCGAAGACGACTATCTCTCCGTCATCAAAGCCAAGACCGCAGCCCTTTTCTCCGCCGCTGCCGAAGTTGGCCCGATCATCGCCAATGCCACCAAGGGCGAGCGCGGCGCGCTGCGTTCCTACGGCCTCAACCTCGGCCTTGCATTCCAACTGGTCGATGACGCGCTCGATTACGGCGGCAACGCCCGCGATCTTGGCAAGAATGTCGGCGATGATTTCCGCGAAGGCAAAGTCACGTTGCCGGTCATCCTCGCCTACCGCCGCGGCACCGATGCCGAGCGCAATTTCTGGCGCCAAGCCATCGAAGCTGGCGCATCAAGCGACGACAATCTCCAGACCGCACTCAATTTCCTGCGCCGCCACGGCACCATAGCCGACACAATCCACCGAGCCCGCCACTTCGGCGAAATCGCCAGAGACGCACTCGCCCCGCTGCCACCAACCTCCCAAAAGGACGCGCTGCTGGAAGTGATCGATTTTTGCATTGCAAGGGTGAATTGAGCGAGGTCAGAGGTGCCCCTCGCTCAAATCCACTACTTGCCAACAGATATAGAGCCTCGGGTTTGAGGTGTTTTCCAGTTCTTTGAGAATTCCCAGTTCAATCAGCCGTTCAATCAACGCTTTTGCTGACGGATACGATACCTTCAATTTTTTGGCAGTTTCCGGGATTGAGATCACTGGAGATATGAAGAGTTCGTTCGCAATTGTCACGAGGCGGGCAGAGCCCTTTGCGGCGGAAATTTTTCTTCCAAAATCCTGACGCATGAATTCGAGGGCGGTGAAGGTATTTTGCGCGGCGTTGCAGGATTGGGTCACCAAGTCGAGGAAAAACTTGATCCAAGGCGTCCAGTTTCCTGTTTTTGAAACATCCAGCATGAGGTCGACATAGGCGTCCTTCTGCCCTTCTACGGCTGGACTGAGGTAAAGGAGCGGCCTTGCTAGGACGCCGACCTGCATCAGGTAGATCGGGATCAATATCCGTCCCACGCGACCGTTTCCATCCGCAAAGGGGTGAATGGTCTCGAATTGGTAGTGGATGAGCGCAGCGTCAATAATCGGCGGAATGCCGTTCGCGCTGTCCTTGTTTATATATTTTTCGAGTTCAGCCATGGCTGTCTCTGTTTCAGCCGGGGGTGGTGGAACAAATCGGGCGTCTTCAATTTTCCGGTTGCGTCCACCGATATAATTTTGCTGGCTTTTATACTCGCCAGGACGTTTGTTGACGCCTCGTTGTGAGGAGACCTGACTTAGCAAAACGCGATGGGTCTCCTTTATGAGGCGGTTAGAAATTGGTATTTCATGGCGCATCCGGTCTGCGGCCTCAAAAGCGCGTGTATAATTGCGAACCTCAATGGTTGGCTCGTCAACCAAGGCATCCACATCAGCTTCCGCCAGCGCCAACGCGTTTGCTGTGGTGTAAGTGCCCTCCATTGACGACGACAGCAGTGCTTCCTTCCGTTGCAGGGGGCGAATGACAAGCATGGGGTTTGCCATACTCCGCCCCATTGCGTTCAATTCGCCTATGGCTTGCATCGCCTGAGCTAAAGGCATTGCTAATTCTGCAAAGTCGATTGTCGGCGGCAATGGATTTGGAACGAATGCCATTTGACTGGCAATCGTTGGGATTAAAGTGCCGCTGGGTGAATCTTTAAACTGACTGGCGTCCATTAAAGTTGACCTTAATCCCATTGCCCTTGATTAAAGTTTAATACCTAAAACATTAATCTCTAGCAACAGGATTCAAGTGAACAATAGCGACCCAAACGCTGGCGTCGGCCCACTTTTCCTACCCAAGCGCCACCTTCAGCGCCCTTACCAGCCCCGCATCCGTCTCGCGCTGCCCGTCGTGCGCAGATCCCAAGTCCGCTACCATTCCGAGCGCTTTTCGCACCGGTTTCGAGCAGGATCCGTGCGCCTCTTTCAGTGGCAATCTTGCCTTCAACAGAGCGATAGTGTGAGCATTCAAACCAGCCCCAGGCATGATCGAAATCCGCCCGGCCGCCTGCGCAAAAAGCCGCTCCAACACCGGCAATCCCTCAGTCGCACTGACTGCCCCGCCGGAAGTCAGCACCCGCTCAAAGCCAAGCGCAATCGCCGTCTCCAGCGCGTCGCCAAAGTCCGGACCCGCACAATCAAACGCGCGGTGCAGCGTCAGCCCCATGCCGTAGGAAAGCTCAACAAGCGCCGCCAGAATCTCCGCATCCAGCCGCCCGTCATCCTTGCTCGCCCCCAGCACCACACCGGCCAATCCAGCCTCACGCGCCATCGCGATATCATCGCGCATGATCGCCAAGTCATTGGCATCAAACACAAAATCTCCGGCATGAGGCCGGATCATCGCGTAAACGGGCAGCGGCAACCGCGCCGCAAACTTCATCAAACCGAAACTCGGCGTCAGCCCGCCAAGCTCCAGTGCCGAGCACAATTCAATCCGGTCCACGCCGCCCTCAAGCGCCGCAACCAGTCCCGCAGCACTGTCCACACACACTTCCAGCAATATCTCAGCCACGCTGAAGCTCCTGAAAACCAATAAGTGCTGCCCCAATAAACGCTGGATTTACAGTCAGTTGCGCCGGAACCAACAGCGGCGTTGGTGATTTGTAGAGCATCTTAGAGCGCACGCGTTCATCCAGCGCGCCGACCAATTCGAGCGAGTTCGAAAGCCCGCCGCCAACCGGCACAATCGTCGCGCCAACAATATTCAGAGCCAGAGCAAGAACAGTGCTGACCAGATCAAGATAGACATCAACCACCCGGCCACACCCCGCATCGCCGCCCGTCCACCCCGCAACAATATCTACACTGGCAACATCTCTCCCGGTCAAGCTTTTGAAAAGCCTCTCCATTCCGCGCGCGCCGCCCACCGTGTTGACGCAGCCTGCACTCCCGCAAGGACACGAAACATGCGGCACATCAACCGGCGGTGTCCCGGCCCGCGTCTGCAGCGCCATACCATGCCCCCATTCGCCGGCATAGCCGCCAGCACCCGTGACAATCCTGCCATCAATCACCAGCCCGCCGCCAACACCCGACCCCAGTATGATCCCAAACACATCGCGATGCCCGCGCCCGGCACCTTGAAGCGCCTCCGCGAGAGCGAAACAATCAGCATCATTGGCAATAAACACAGGAAAACCATGCGCTTGCGACAGGTCAGCGGCAATGGTCCGGCCATGAATGCACGGAATGTTGGCGCAGGTCAGCAGCCCGCTCGATGGATCAATCACGCCGGTCGTCGAAATCGCCACACCTTTGACAGCGTGCGCGCCGCCGCCAATCAGCGCGCCGATTGCTCCCGCAAACGCGCCGAAATCATCCAGCGGCGTCGGCACGCTGCCACCAAGCTCAATCTCCCCCGGCGAGCCTGCAAACGCCGCCTTGATCTGAGACCCGCCAATGTCAAAACATGCCAGCATCATTCAATATCCAACCTCAGCGCTGCCCCTCATCCGGCCCGTTGGGCCACCTTCTCCCCGCAAACGGCGGGGAGAAGGACGATAATCACCCAAGGTAGCTCCTCCCTTCTCCCCGCATCTTGCGGGGAGAAGGTGGCGCGAAGCGACGGATGAGGGGCAGCGCCAAGGGTGGAATTGTCACCCCATCGCAATGCCAAGCCCACTCAAGCCACCGTCCCGCCCACCGTAACCTGATCCATCCTTAGATGCGGCTGCCCAACTCCAACCGGCACACCCTGTCCGGCCTTGCCGCACATGCCGATGCCGGTGTCGAGCTTCATGTCATTGCCAACCATCGACACCCGGTGCATCGCCTCCGGCCCGTTGCCGATCAGCATCGCGCCCTTGATCGGCGCACCCACTTTGCCGTCCTTGATGAGATAGGCCTCCGTGCAGCCGAACACGAATTTGCCGGAGGTGATGTCAACCTGCCCGCCGCCGAACGACACCGCATAGATACCGTTCTTGACTGATGAGATGATCTCCTCCGGCGCGTGCTGGCCACCGAGCATGTAGGTGTTTGTCATGCGCGGCATCGGCACATGGGCGTAGGATTCGCGCCTGCCATTGCCGGTGGGCGCAACACCCATCAGCCGCGCGTTCTGCCGGTCCTGCATGTAACCGACAAGTATGCCGTCTTCGATCAGCGTGGTGCAGTTGGTCGGCGTGCCTTCGTCGTCAATCGTCAGCGACCCGCGCCGCTCGGCAATGGTGCCATCGTCAACAATGGTCACACCCTTGGCCGCAACCTGCTGCCCCATCAGACCGGCAAAAGCCGAGGTCTTCTTCCTGTTGAAATCGCCCTCAAGCCCGTGCCCTACAGCCTCATGCAGCATCACGCCCGGCCAGCCGCTGCCAAGCACCACGTCGAATGTGCCGGCCGGGGCAGGGATGGCCTCAAGATTGACCAGCGCCTGCCGCAGCGCCTCATCCGCACCGAAGCGCCAGGAGTCCGCAGTGATGAACTCGCCAAAGCCGCGCCGCCCGCCAGCGCCATATGATCCGCTTTCCTGCCGGTCACCCTCGCCAACCACGACCGAAATCGAAATGCGAACCAAAGGCCGCACATCGCTGACCAGATGGCCGTCCGCCCGCAGAATCTCGACAATCTGGTGCGACGCGCCCAGCGAAATCGAAACCTGCCGCACCTTCGGGTCTTTGGCGCGGAGGTAAGCGTCAATCTCCTGCAGCAGCTTCACCTTGGTTTCAAACGACGGCCCGTCCAGCGGGTTTTCCTCGCCATAGAGCTTCACATTCGTGCCCTGCGGCGCAGCTGAATAAGTGCCATTGTAACCGCTCTGCACCGCCCGCACCGCATCCGAAGCCCGCTTCAGCGCTGCGACCGACATCTCTCCCGAATGCGCATAACCCACCGCCTCACCCGCCACGGCGCGCAGGCCAAAGCCCTTGTCCTCGTTGTAGGACGCCCCCTTCAGCCGGCCATTGTCAAACACCAGCCCTTCGCTCTGGCTATGCTCCATGAACAACTCGCCATCATCAGCCCGGTCAAGCGCGTTGGCGAGCATCGCCCGCAGATCATCGGTGGAGGCATCGAACAGGTCGGAGAGGCGGGCGGTCATGGCATGGTCCTCGGTATTGAGCCCTGTTATTTATGGTCACGCAACGGGCGAGGCAATGGCGGACCTTCTGAAGCGAAACTTTCAGCGATGGTGGCGGGTAAACTGCAACTTCAGCGCTGCCCTTTATCCGCCGGTCTGCACCTTCTTCCCGCAAACGGCAGGGAGAAGAAGGACTGCCGCACTGTTCGCGATTATCCCCGCCGCCCCGCCGTTTGTGGGGAGAAAGCGCACGAAGGCCGCATGAGGGACAGCGCCGAGTGTAGAATTTAACATCAATCCATCAAGGCAGCGCCGCATACCCGTCGGCAAAGCCCTTCAGATCAACCGGAATGCCAATTCCCTCTTCCGGCGTCTGGAACACGATGAAAGTGGCCGAAGTCCCAGCCTGCAAGGTCTTGATCAGCGTGTCCTCAAGAATGACTTCGGCATAACAACCATCCTGAAAGCAGCGCACGAAATAGGCGCGGCCCATATCCTTGCCATCCACATTCAGCCCAAGTCCATTCGGCAACAGCACGCCGAGCGGCGCCAGCACACGCAAAATCTTCGCCTTGTTGTCCGCAGTCTTCAGCACGACGACAGACAGCCCGACCTCGGGCCGGTCCTCGGCAACCACATTCTGCACCAGCGCGCATTGCTCGCTCTTCGCACCGGCCGGCGTGTCGCACAAAATGTTCCATGCGCCGTGGCTGGAGCGCAGCGTCCCGGTCTGCGCCGCCTGCGCATGCGCTAGTGACACCGTGCCTATCAGCAGCGCGATAGTCGCCAAAAACCGTCCGAGAAATGTCTGCATTGGAAGCCTGTCCCGAATCACCACACCGAAATTGCCGCACAAGCCTTGAAAAGGGAAGGGCGGACGCGGCGTTTGGCCGTCTAACGTTCATTGAAAGGCAAAAGCGGCGTCAGTGCGACGAAAATATCTCCCGATCAGGACAAATTCCGCCAAGTGAAAAAATGACGCATGGCAGATGTGCTGGCTTTCCTTGCGGGTCGGCCTAGTTTGTGGTTTGACACTTTTGAACACGGATGCGTCCAGCGCGGTCCAGAATCGTTTGAAATGGCAAAACTGCCATTTTTGGGGAGAATTGACGTGAACAAACCCGTTGCAGCACTGGCAGGTTCCATCGCCCTATGCTGGTCCACGTTGGCGATAGCCGCTCAGCCGCACGCGTGGGGAACAGACCTTCAGGAAGCGGCAACTGACATGATGACCAGCATCAGCTGGTTCGAGAACTACACGCTTTGGTTCATCGTTCCGATCACGTTGTTTGTGGCGGGCCTGCTCGGCTATGTCGGCTGGCGCTTCTCGGAGAAGAACAACCCTGTTCCCTCCAAGACCAGCCACAACACGCTGATCGAAGTCATCTGGACTGTCGGGCCGGTCGTCATCCTTTTGTTCATCGCAGTGCCCTCCTTCCAGCTTTTGACATCGCAGTTCAATCCGCCCGAAGAGGCCAAGCTCACCATCAAGGCGACGGGCAATCAGTGGTACTGGAGCTACGAATACCAGTCTGCGGAGCCCATGTCGTTTGACTCGTTGATGATCAAAGACGCTGATCGCGCTGCTGCAGGCAAGGAAGACATGAGCGCCTATCCGCGTCTTCTCGCCGTGGACAATGAGATGATAGTTCCGTCCGGAATCGTCGTGCGCATGATTGTCACGGGTGCCGATGTGATCCACGCCTATGCCATGCCGGCTTTCGGCATCAAGATCGATGCCATGCCTGGCCGCCTCAATGAAACGTGGTTCAAAGCGGAAAAAGAGGGATTGTATTATGGCCAGTGCTCGGAAATCTGCGGCAAAGACCATTCCTTCATGCCAATCGCGGTTCGCGTCGTCAGCCAAGCCAAGTATGACACGTGGGCGTCACTGGCCAAGACGGATCTGAACGGCGCCAACAAGGCGCTGCTGGCTTCAATCGAAGCCGAAAAGCCAATCAAAGTCGCCGGCAATTGATTGCCGCGTTCAACAGACACACCAATGAGGAGTGAGGCACATGGCCAGCGGATACCAAGCCCACGACGACACCACCGATCATGCGCATGATGCTCATGATCACCCGAAACTCTCGTTTGTGCGTCGTTGGCTGTTCTCGACCAACCACAAGGACATCGGCACGCTCTATCTGATCTTCGCGATTTTTTCGGGCATCTTTGGTGGCTTCCTGTCCGTCATGATGCGTTGGGAATTGGCCGAGCCGGGCATCCAGATTTTCCACGGCCTTGCCGCCATGGTCTACGGCGTCGAGGGCGACGCCGCCATTGATGCGGGCAAGCACATGTATAACGTGTTCACCACCGGCCACGGCCTGATCATGATTTTCTTCATGGTCATGCCCGCCCTCATCGGCGGCTTTGCCAACTGGATGGTGCCGATCATGATCGGCGCGCCGGATATGGCGTTCCCGCGCATGAACAACATCTCCTTCTGGCTGCTGCCGCCAGCATTCATTCTTTTGACGCTATCGATGTTTGTCGAAGGTCCGACCGGTGCCATGGGCGCAGGCGGCGGCTGGACGATTTACCCGCCGCTCTCCACCTCCGGCCAGCCCGGCCCGGCCATGGATCTGGCGATCCTTTCGCTGCATCTTGCCGGCGCATCGTCCATCCTCGGGGCGATCAACTTCATCACCACCATCTTCAACATGCGCGCTCCGGGCATGACGCTGCACAAAATGCCGCTGTTTGCCTGGTCTGTGCTGATCACCGCGTTCCTGCTTCTTTTGGCGCTGCCGGTTCTGGCCGGCGCAATCACCATGCTCCTGACTGACCGTAACTTCGGCACGGCATTCTTCGCGCCTGAAGGCGGCGGCGACCCGATCCTGTTCCAGCATCTGTTCTGGTTCTTCGGCCACCCGGAAGTCTACATCCTGATCCTGCCGGGCTTCGGCATTGTCAGCCACATCATCTCGACCTTCTCCAGGAAGCCGATTTTCGGCTACCTCGGCATGGCCTATGCCATGGTCGCCATCGGCGTCGTCGGCTTCGTTGTGTGGGCGCATCACATGTACACGGTCGGCCTGTCACTCGATACGCAGCGCTATTTCGTCTTCGCCACGATGGTCATCGCGGTGCCGACCGGCGTCAAAATCTTCTCGTGGATTGCCACCATGTGGGGCGGTTCGATCTCGTTCAAAGCCCCGATGAAGTGGGCCATCGCCTTCATCTTCCTGTTCACCCTCGGCGGCGTCACGGGCGTCCAGTTGGCCAACGCCGGTCTCGACCGCGCCATGCACGACACCTATTATGTCGTCGCGCATTTCCATTACGTTCTGTCCATGGGTGCCGTGTTCGCGATCTTCGCCGCCTGGTACTACTGGTTCCCCAAGATGACAGGCTACATGTACAATGAAACCATCGCCAACATCCATTTCTGGATGACCTTCATCGGCGTCAACGTCATCTTCTTCCCGCAGCATTTCCTCGGTCTGCAGGGCATGCCGCGCCGCTACATCGACTATCCGGATGCGTTCGCCGGCTGGAACCAGATTTCGTCCTACGGGTCATACCTGTCCGCGGCCGCCGTGTTCGTCTTCCTGTTCGGCGTCTGGGAAGCCTTCTCGAAAAAGCGTCAAGCCGCCGCCAATCCGTGGGGCGAAGGCGCGACAACCCTCGAATGGCAGCTCCCGTCCCCGCCGCCCTTCCACCAGTGGGAACAACTGCCGCGGATCAAATAGTCCGGCAATTACATGGAAGGGCCGCACATCAGCGGCCCTTTCGCACCAATAACTTCGTACCACAATAACTTGGCGCAAAAAGCGCAGCAGAGAGTGAAGCCGTCAATGTCCATCGTGGAAACCAGTCAAGCTGAAGACGTGCGCTTCTCCGAAGCGAACGCCGGTGACTATTTCCAATTGCTCAAACCTCGCGTCATGTCGCTCGTGGTGTTCACCGCCTTCGTCGGCATGGTCCTCGCACCCGGTGCCATCAACCCGTTCCTCGCCTTCGTCTCGATACTAGCCATCGCTGTCGGGGCAGGGGCGTCCGGCGCGCTGAACCAGTGGTATGACGCTGACATTGACGCCATCATGACCCGCACCAAATCCCGCCCCATTCCGGCCGGCAAGATCCTTGGCCGCGAGGCACTGGCGTTCGGCCTTATTCTGTCGCTGCTGTCAGTCATGACGCTAGGCCTGTTCGCCAATTGGCTCGCAGGTGCGCTGCTTGCCTTCACAATCTTCTTTTATGCCGTCGTCTACACCATGTGGCTCAAGCGCTCGACGCCGCAGAACATCGTCATCGGCGGTGCCGCCGGCGCGTTCCCGCCAATGATCGGTTGGGCCTGCGTCACCGGCACGGTAACACTCGAAAGCACCGTCCTCTTCCTGATCATTTTCCTCTGGACCCCGCCGCACTTCTGGGCTCTGGCGCTGTTCAAGGCCAAGGACTATGGCGCAGCCGGCATCCCGATGATGCCCAATGTCGCGGGCGAAGCCTCGACCAAGCTGCAAATATTGCTCTATGCACTCCTCGTCGCCCCGGTTGGCGTTGCACCGTGGTATCTCGGGTTTGCCGGTCCTGTGTATGGAGCGTTTTCCGCGCTCCTCGGCGCGCTGTTCGTATGGCACGCCTACAAGGTCTGGCAAATGCCGGAGAGTGACCGCGTCATGTCCCCGGCCAAAAAGCTGTTCGGCTATTCACTGGTTTATCTGTTCGCCCTCTTCGCCATTCTCCTTTGCGAAGCGCTGGTCACGCCGCTCCTGAATGCAGGTGCCTGACATGAGTGAAGGCCTGAAACTTTCCGACAATCAGAAGAAAGCCCAGCGTTCGCGCTCGCTGGCGCTCGGCATCGCGCTCGCCGCCTTCGTGGTCATCGTCTACATCGCAACCTTCGCCAAAATGGGCGCAGGCATGAGCGGGAGCGGCATGTGATGTCAGACCCCGCAAACGCTGCCAACACTCCCAAGCCGCGCGGCAATCTCATTGTCGCCGCCGCCTGCGTTGCATTCTTCAGCACCATGATCGGTGTCACCTACGCCTCCGTGCCGCTCTACAAGCTGTTCTGTCAGGTAACCGGCTACGGCGGCACAACGCAGCAGACCGACGAGGCCTCGCAGAAAATCCTCGACCGCACCATCACCGTCCGCTTCGACGCCAACGTCTCGCCGGGCTTGGCATGGGAGTTCCAGCCGGACCAGCGCGATGTCACCATGCGCATCGGCGAGACCACACAAATCGGCTACACGGCCAAAAACATCTTCAACACCCCGTCGCGCGGCAAGGCGACATTCAACGTCGTGCCCGAATTGGCCGGTGCCTATTTCAACAAACTCGAGTGCTTCTGCTTCACCGACACCACGCTGAAGCCGGGGCAGAGCCTTGAGATGCCCGTCGTGTTTTTCGTCGATCCGGAAATAGTCAACGATCCGGACCTGAAAGACATCAAGACCATCACGCTCTCCTATACTTTCTTCCCGTCTGCAGACGAAACGCCGGTTGCCTCGGCGGCGTCTGTGACGGACAAGAAGGCTGAAGGGCAATTGCAATAGCGGCGCAAGCCGCGTTAAACTCAAGCGTCTGACCGGGGAAAATCATGGCTGATTCACACGCGAAACCGAACCACGACTATCACATCATCGACCCGAGCCCCTGGCCGTTCATCGGCTCAATGGGCGCGCTGATTATGGCCATCGGCGGCGTTTCATGGATGCAGTATCTCAAGGGCGGCTCGTTGCATCTGTTCGGCCTGCAACTGGCAACACCATGGATTTTCTTCATCGGTCTCGCCATTGTCCTCTACACAATGTTCGGCTGGTGGTCAGATACCATCAAGGAAGCGCATGAGGGCCACCACACCCGCGTGGTCTCGATGCATTTGCGCTACGGCATGATCATGTTCATCGCCTCCGAAGTCATGTTCTTCGCCGCGTGGTTCTGGGCCTTTTTCGATGCAAGCCTGTATTCAGGCGAAGCCATTCAGGCAAGCCGCGTCGCCTTCACCGGCGGTATTTGGCCACCAAAGGGCATCGAAGTGTTCGATCCGCTGCACTTGCCGCTCTACAACACGATCATCCTGCTTCTGTCCGGCACAACGGTCACTTGGGCGCATCACGCGCTGCTGCATGGCGACCGCAAGGGTCTGGTCAATGGCCTCATCCTCACCGTGCTTCTCGGGGTCATATTCTCGATCGTGCAGGCTTACGAATACGCCCACGCGCCATTCGCCTTCAAGGATTCCATCTACGGCGCAACATTCTTCATGGCGACCGGCTTTCATGGCTTCCATGTGCTGATTGGCACTATCTTCCTCGCTGTCTGCCTGTTCCGGGCGCTGGCAGGAGATTTCACAGCCAAACAGCATTTCGGATTTGAAGCCGCTGCTTGGTATTGGCATTTCGTGGACGTGGTTTGGCTCTTCCTGTTTGCCTCCGTTTACGTCTGGGCCTCATGGGGTGCGCCGATCTACCACGGGTGAGGGTGCGTTTGGTGCCAATTATCTGCCGTGGCGGGCATCCCAGGAAAAGACTCCCTCCCCCTTGTGGGGAGGGTTGGGGCGGGGGTCCCCTTCGCAAGAAACTTTAAAGCTTGCGCCTGATACCCACATTGCAGGTTTCTTGCGAAGGGAACCCCCACCCCTACCCCTCCCCACAAGGGGGAGGGGGATGCCGTCAGCGATCGAATGAACCACTTTCAGCCAAATCGTGAGAAAAAGGGTCGGCTCACTGCATCAGGCCTTCGACGGTGACAATTATCCCGCGAAAAATTGCAGTGGGGGTCGCGAGTAGAGCATGTAATGCACGAACTCTGTCACTCAAGGTGCCAACCCCGACGGCACGCCCATTGAGATCACGCCATGAATGAAGATCAAGCCCACTACGCCCCGGTCGATCCCGTCAAAGCCGGAATCGGCGCAAAATGCCCGCGTTGTGGCCAAGGGCGGCTGTTCGATGGCTATCTGACGACTGCCAAACGCTGCTCCAACTGCGGAATGGATTACGCTTTCATCGACTCCGGTGACGGCCCCGCAGTCTTCGTCATCCTGATCATCGGCTTTCTCGTCACCGGCTCGGCACTCTACACCGAGGTCCACTTCAACCCGCCGCTCTGGCTCCATTTCATCCTGTGGATTCCGCTGACCATCATTTTGAGCCTCGTCCTCCTGCGCTGGATGAAGGGCCTGCTCATCGCCCTGCAATACCGCAACAAGGCCGCCGAAGGCCGCATCGACCGCGAGCGATGAGCGCAGCACCCTCAAACACCCGCTTCAGCATCCTGTCGCTGCTGGCGCTCTCCATGTTTGCCGCGCTGCTGGCGCTTGGCACATGGCAAGTGAACCGGCTGGCATGGAAAGAAACCCTGATCCAGACCATCGAAAGCCGCGTCCACCAGCCGCCGCGCGCCCTCGAATCCTGGTTCAAAACAGAGCCCGGCACCGATTATTGGCCGGTCGAAGTCGAAGGCACATTCCTCCATTCCGCCGAACGCCACTTCTTTTCCACCTACGACGGCCAGTCCGGCTACGACGTGATCGCGCCGCTCGAAGTCTCAGCCAACACCTACGTCTTCATCAACCGCGGATTCGTCCCCTTCGACCGCAAGGATGCCGCAACGCGGGCTGAAGGCCAGACCACCGGGAAAGTCAAAATCACCGGCCTCGCCCGCTCCATCCTGAGGCAAAAGCCGTCATGGCTCGTGCCGGACAACGAGCCGGCCAAAAACATCTTCTACTGGAAAGACTTCGCCGCCATGCGCGACACCGCAGGCCTGCCCACCGGCGCAAAAACACTGGAGCTGTTCATCGATGCCGACAAGTCGCCAAACCCCGGCGGCCTGCCCATTGGCGGCGTCACCATCGTCAATTTGCCCAACAGCCACCTGTCCTATGCCGTCACATGGTACGGCCTTGCAGCGACACTGGCGGTCATCTGGTCAGTGCTCGCATTCCGCCACGTCCGCGCGCGCCGCTTGACTTGACGGGCCCGAAAAGCCAAATCCCGAACATGGCACCAAGCGCAAACAAACCGCCCCTTACCATCCGCCTCTGCGGCCCGCGCGGCTTTTGCGCCGGTGTCGACCGGGCGATCCAGATCGTCGTGCTGGCGCTGAAGAAATACGGCGCGCCGGTCTATGTCCGCCACGAGATCGTCCACAACCGCTACGTCGTCGAAGGCCTGCAAGCGCGCGGCGCGGTGTTCATCGAAGAGCTGCACGAAATCCCTGCCGAACATCACGCCGCCCCGGTGATCTTCTCCGCCCACGGTGTGCCAAAATCCGTCCCCGCAGACGCAATCGCGCGCAATCTTTTCTACATGGATGCCACATGCCCGCTGGTCTCCAAAGTCCACAAGCAAGCCATGCTGCACCAGAAGCGCGGTCGCCACGTCCTGCTCGTCGGCCACGAAGGCCACCCCGAAGTCATCGGCACCATGGGCCAATTGCCGGACGGAACGGTGAGCCTGATCGAGACAGTCGAAGCCGCGCGCGCTTACAAGCCTGCGGATGAAACCATGCTCGGCTTCGTCACGCAGACCACGCTGTCGGTCGATGACACTGCCGACATCATCGCCGTCCTCGCCGACCGCTTCCCCGCGCTCGCCGCGCCCTCCGCCGAATCCATCTGCTACGCCACCACCAACCGTCAGGACGCCGTCAAACAGGCCGCGCCCGGCTCGGACCTGTTCCTGATCGTCGGTGCACCCAACTCGTCCAACTCCATGCGCCTCGTCGAAGTCGCCAAGCGGGCAGGGGCCAAGACGTCGCTTCTGGTGCAGCGCGCAGGTGACATCCCATGGCATGAGATCGGCACACCGCGCATACTCGGCCTCTCCGCCGGAGCCTCCGCGCCGGAAATCATCGTCGAGGAAATCATCGAATCCTTCCGCGCCCGCTTTTCCGTCACCGTCGATCTGGCAATCACGGTCGAAGAAACCGAAGACTTCCCGGTCGTGCGCGCCCTGCGCGACGTCGAACTCACCCGGGCCGACATGGCTTTCGTCAATGGGTAAGAGCACGCTAAAGTCCCCCTCCCCCTTGTGGGGAGGGGTTAGGGGTGGGGGTCCCCTTAGCAAAAACATTCAAAGCTTGGCACCAGGCTCGAGTTTTGCGGTTTCTTGCGAAGAGGACCCCCACCCCAACCCTCCCCACAAGGGGGAGGGAGTCTTGTCGTCCTTCACCCGGATTGGCAAATCGCCAACCATCTGAAATCAATACCCAAGTGCACGCCGAACAAACCCGTCGAAAGAAAGCCCCAATGGCCGTCTACACCGACATTGCCGAAAACGACCTCGCCTTATTCCTCGATGATTATTCCGTCGGCGGCCTCCTGTCCTACAAGGGCATCGCCGAGGGCGTTGAGAACTCCAATTTCCTGATGCACACGCAGACCGGCTCCTACATCCTCACGCTCTACGAAAAGCGCGTGAACCCGAATGATTTGCCGTTCTTCCTCGGTCTGATGGATCACCTCGCCGCGCGCGGCATTTCCTGCCCGTTGCCCGTCCACCGCAACGATGGCAAGATCATCGGCCAGCTTGCGGGCCGCCCGGCAGCCATCGTCACATTCCTCGAAGGCATGTGGATGCGCCGCCCGACGGTCGCCCATTGCCGCGCTGTCGGCGAGGCGCTCGCCGCCATGCATCTGGCAGGCGAGGGCTTCGCCATCAAACGCACCAACGCGCTCTCCGTCCAAGGCTGGCGGCCCTTGTGGGATGCCGCCAAGCCGCGCGCCGACAGCGTCGAGCCGGGCCTCGCCGCCGAGGTCGAGGCTGATCTGCAAGACCTCGAAAAGCACTGGCCGTCCGCTCTGCCCGCCGGCATCTGCCACGCCGACCTCTTCCCCGACAATGTCTTCTTCCTCGGCGATCAGCTCTCCGGCCTCATCGATTTCTATTTCGCCTGCAACGACCTCTTCGCCTACGACCTGTCCGTCTGTCTCAACGCCTGGTGCTTCGAAAAGGACAACGCCTTCAACCTGACCAAAGGCACCGCGCTGCTGTCCGGCTACCAGTCCGTGCGCCCGCTATCCAAAGCCGAGTCCGACGCACTCCCGCTCCTCGCGCGCGGCTCGGCCCTGCGCTTCATGCTCACCCGCCTCTACGACTGGCTGAACACCCCCGCCGGAGCGCTCGTCGTCAAGAAAGACCCGCTCGAGTACTTACGCAAAATGCGCTTCCACCGCCAGATCGCCTCGCCGGCCGAATATGGCCTCGCCCGCCCGTGAATCACATGATCAAACACATCGAAATATTCACCGACGGTGCCTGCTCCGGCAATCCCGGCCCCGGCGGCTGGGGCGCGATCCTGCGCTGGAACGGCAAGGAAAAAGAGCTCTCCGGCGGCGATCATGAAACCACCAACAACCGCATGGAGCTGATGGCAGCCATTGCCGCACTTGAATCGCTGAAAGAGCCCTGCAGCGCCGACCTCTACACAGACTCATCCTACGTCCGCGACGGCATCGGCAAATGGATGATCGGCTGGAAGAAAAACGGCTGGAAAACCGCCGACAAAAAGCCGGTGAAAAACCTCGAACTCTGGCAACGTCTCGACGAAGCCCGCAAGGCGCACAAGGTCGAATGGCACTGGATCAAAGGCCACGCTGGCCACCCCGAAAACGAACGCGCCGATGAGCTCGCAAGGCAAGGCATGACCCCGTTCAAGCGCTAGCTTTTAACCTCGCCCCGCTTGCGGGGAGAGGTGTCGGCAAAGCCGACGGAGAGGGGACTGCGCTAACGCCCAAATGCGATTCAAAATCAACACCTAAGCCAACGATCCTAAAGCTGCCCCAAAATCACCGCAGCCCCCGAAACATCCGCGCCAAATCCCGGCTCCAGATTGAATTGCGTGACAACCCCGTCCTCGACAATCATCGAATAGCGCCGTGACCGGAAACCAAGCGGCCCCATGTCCGTGCCGACGCCGAGCGCATTGGCAAACAAGGCCGCGCCATCGGCCAGAAATGTCAACTTGCCGATCCCGCCCGAAGCCTTGGACCAAGCATGCATCACATGATGGTCATTGACCGAAACGACAGCAATCGCATCGACGCCCTTGTCCAAAATCTCGCTGTGGTTCTCAAGAAAGCCCGGCAGATGGCTGACCGAACAGGTCGGCGTGAATGCACCCGGCACCGCAAACAGCACGATTTTCTTGCCCGCAAATACGTCCGCTGTCGTGGCCTCGCTGTAGCCATCGCCCGAACGCACCATGAATTTCGCGTCCGGCAAACGGTCGCCAATCTTGATCATCTCTCGCTCCATAAAAATTCAATGCGGCCAACGCCACTCAGAGCCTTAATTAGCCAATGAGTTTGGATTGTCGAGCCCGCTATCGCTGCGAAAACGCGACATCGCCGGAGACCGCACCCTTGTCCGTGACCAAAGTATATTCGACCACTTGCGGTCCGCTAACAATTGTTTCAGGCGAGAACAGCACCCGCGCTTCAAACACCGCCTTGCCATTCTGCCGCGTTTTCAGCACCGGCGCTGCAAACTGAAACCCCGCAGGTGCCGCCAGAAACAGCTCAGCCTGCGCCGCACCATCCGGCACAGACGCCTCAACGCGAAGCATCATCGCGTCCGCTGCAATCGCCGAGACTCCAAATTCCGCAGTCGCAGCATCGGGCAGGCTTTTCAGTGCCATCGCAACCAGCTCCGCGTGCATCGTCGGCGTGGCGCTGTCCTTCACCTCAACGTTGAACTCAAACTGCACCGGAACACATATCTTTTCGCACACACCGAGAAAGACATTGCCCGAAACGGTCACAGGCTTGGCCGCATCCGTGCGCTGAAAACGCAGTCCGAACGCCACCGGCTCCTTGTATCCGGCCCAGACGCTGGTGCCGTCATCAAACCGGTGCGGCGCGGGATAATCGATTCCGGCAAGCGCGGCGTTGGCGCTCGTCGAGACGTCAAACTGAAGCGGCACACCCGCGTCGCCCGGGTCGCGCCAATAGGTTTTCCAGCCGGGTTGCAGGTCAACCTGAAGCATCGCCTGCACAGCCGTGTTGCCGGGCAGAGGCTCGGCCACCACCAGACGAACACGCCCGCCCGTGATATCCTCCCAGACGCTCGCCGCAGCGTTCGCCTCACCGGAAGCGAAAGATGACGCGCACACCGCAAGCATTGCCGCAATAATCTGTTTCATAACGCTGCTGTCGCCCTTGCCGCGATCATTTGCAAATCCCGATTTCGTGACCTGCGTCCATCGCCCGGTTTGTAATCAAAAGTCAGAGTTGTGACTTTAATTTTTTTCGTTCCTTGATACGATGGCTTTATGGATATTTCGTCGCTTCGCAAAAAAGGCCCCGGCAAGGGGTTTCTCAACGATCATTTCCTCGTGGCCATGCCTGGCATGGGCGACACGCGGTTTGCGCGGTCCGTTGTCTATGTCTGCGCCCATTCGGACGAGGGCGCGATGGGCTTCATCATCAACCACCGTCAGCCGATGGTCTTTTCCGATTTGCTGATACAAGTCGGGATCGTCAGCGAGAGCGATGCAATCAAGCTGCCGGATTCAGCGCGCGATTTCATGGTCAGCGAAG
>JANPEK010000044.1:0-9792 GCA_031422915.1 Phyllobacteriaceae bacterium
TGCGTGTCGTTGACCAGTTTGAAATGGTCAAGATCAAGCACCATCAGGCCGATCGGCTTGTTGATGCGGCGGAATTCCTCGAGATATTCCTTCAGCGCATCGTCAAAGTAGCGCCGGTTCTGCATGCCCGTGAGGCCGTCGGTGAGGGCTGCATGTTCCAGAGTTTCCGAGCGGGCGGATAGTGTTTCCGTCATTTTGCGCAGCGCGCCGCCTTCCTGCACCTGCGTGCGGATCAGCGGGAAAATGAAAAAGATGCCGAATGCCGTCGCCGTCGAAAGGAGCGCGCCCGCTGCAAAGATCGCGGTGCGAATGCCTGAGTGTGCAACTTCAACGGATTCTGAATGCGGAGCAAGCAACTCCTGCAAGGCCATGTAAAGCGCGCCGCCTGCCGCAATCAAAAGCAGCATGAAAACGAAGAACGCAATTTCGGCCTTGTGGAAACGCATGGATGCTCCTTGTCCACATCGACAATGGCGCAATCATTTTACACGAGCGTTAATTCACATAGGGATTTCCCTGCATTACGCTTAGGTAAGCTAAACTTTTGGCCGGTTCGTGTTTTCATGGTTAACGGACGGAAAAGACTTCGCTTTTCTACATCGTTACTGGTGTCCGCCACCCTTCACCAAGCTGGTTGCGGAACCATGTCGACTGGCGCTTGGCATATTGGCGCGTTGAAATCGCCGCCAATTCCAATGCCGTTTCAAGGTCAGTCTCTCCGCGCAGATGGGCTGCGAACTCCGGCACCCCGATGGCCTTCATCGCCGGAAGTGCCGGATCAAGATCAAGCGCCATCAGCGCCCGAACTTCATCAAGCGCGCCACTCTCCACCATCTGCCGCAGCCGAACGACAATGCGACTGGAAAGAATGTTGCGGTCTGGAAGGAGGAGAATGCGGTCTGCCCGGTCCATATTGATGAGAGGCGGTGACTGGATTGCCTGCCAATGGCTGATCGGTCTGCCGCTTGCCTCGAATATCTCGAGCGCCCGGACAATCCGCTGCCCGTCCTGCCGCTTGATACGCGCGGCTGCTTGAGGGTCCACCGCCGCCAAAACGGGATGCAACGCTTCTGCACCTTCATGACCAAGTCGGCGCCGCCATCGCGCACGCACGTCTTCGGGCACATCAGGCATTTGGGAGATGCCGCCACAGAGCGCACGGAAATAGAGACCCGTCCCGCCCACGAACACCGGCTTACGGCCTTGAAGCGCGGGACGGGCGAGCAACGCAGCCACATCGGCCATCCAGCGGCCGGTAGAAAAGTCTTGCGACGGATGCACATGGCCATAGAGATGGTGCTCCAGGGCGGCAAGCGCCTCTGGTCCGGGCCGTGCGGTCAAATGGTTCAAAACATCATAAACCTGCATCGAATCCGTGTTGACGATATACCCACCGCAGGTCGCCGCCATCTTGAGCGCCAACCCGGACTTGCCGCTGGCCGTTGGCCCCGCTATCAGGACCGCGCTTGTGTCACTCATCATTTTTGGCCGGAATCACCCATGCTTGTCGCCACCCTCATAGCCAATCCAGCCGCGCCTGTCCTGTCAACGGAACTGGCCGCCCGCGCCGCCGACGTGATCGGAGCAAGCGCATTGTATTGGCTCGCGGATGGCATCGCCGCCGATCTTGTGCCGCCCTCGACACTTGATATGGCAAGTGTCATGGACCTGCTGCGCATCGCAGTCGCTGGTCATCCGGTCGATGTCATCGTGCAGCAGCAAGCCAACCGCCGCAAAAAGCTGCTGATTGCCGACATGGATTCCACCATGATCGACCAGGAGTGCATTGACGAGCTTGCCGATGTGGTCGGTTTGAAGGCGCACGTGTCGGCAATCACCGCCCGCGCGATGAATGGCGAAATTCCTTTTGAAGCCGCGCTGCGCGAGCGCGTGGCGCTGCTCAAGGGGCTTAAATCAAACGTCGTGCATGATGTCATCCGCGAGCGGATCACACCGGCCGAAGGAGGGCGTGAACTGGTAGCGACCATGAAGAAAAACGGCGGCCATGCCGCACTCGTCTCCGGCGGGTTCACCTGTTTCACCGGCCCGGTCGCGGCGCTGCTCGGCTTTGACGAAAACCAGGCCAATGTCCTGATTGAACGGGATGGTGTGTTTTCCGGTTTCGTTCAAGAGCCGATCCTCGGACGCCAAGCCAAGGCCGACGCGCTGCTGGACATCACCAATCGTCTCGGCGTCAGCCCGGAAGACGCGCTGGCGGTTGGCGATGGCGCCAATGATCTGGCGATGCTGAAACTCGCCGGATCAGGGGTTGCCTTGCATGCCAAGCCATCGGTGGCAGCTCAAGCTGCACACCGCATTGACCACGGCGATCTTACGGCGCTTCTCTACGTGCAGGGCTATCGCAAAGCAGATTTTGCACTTTGAAAATGCACAAGGGCGGCACATGAGGCCACCCTTGCAAATATCTGATATGAATCAGCTATCGCTATTCTATGCGAAGCGTCAGAAACCGCAGTTCGCCGGTCTTGGATGACACCATCAAAAGCGCGTTCTTGCGGCCATCTTTCTTGAGCGCGTCGATCTTGTCGGCAAATTCCTTCGGCGAAGACACTGTCTCCTGTGCCACTTCAGTGATCACTTCACCGGCCAGAACTTGCTTTTCGGCAGCGGCAGAATTCGCATCGACGCTAGTAATCAGCACGCCCTTAATGTCATCGGCAATGCCACTGGCCTTGCGGGCTTCGTCGGTGAGTTCGCCAAGCGACATGCCGAGGACCTTGGTTTCCTTGGGCTTGTCAGTGGTCTTGCCGGACGTGTCGCCGCCATTGTCCGCCAGCTGTTTCTCACCATCTTCCAGACGGCCGAGCGTGACCTTGACGGTCATCTCCTTGCCCTTGCGGATCAGCACCACATCGACAATCTTGCCGACCGTGCTTTCGGCCACCATGCGCGACAGGTCTCGGACTTCCTTGATGTCGCGACCGTCAAACTTTTTGACCACATCGCCAGCCTGAATGGTTCCATCGTCAACAGGGCTGCCCTTGATGATGCCGGCAATCAGGGCACCCTCAGAACTGCCCATGCCAAGGCTCTCGGCAATGTCGTCTGTCACCGGCTGAATGCGCACACCAAGCCAGCCGCGACGCGTCTCTCCAAACTTGCGCAACTGCTCAACGACACCAACCGCAAGTTCGGACGGGATCGAAAAGCCAAGGCCGATTGATCCGCCGGACGGCGAGATGATCGCCGAATTGATGCCGATGACATCACCGTTCAGGTCGAACAGCGGACCACCCGAGTTGCCCCGGTTGATGGCGGCATCGGTCTGGATAAACCGGTCATACGGGCCAGACTGAATGTCGCGGTTGCGTGCGGAAATGATGCCGACAGTAACCGTTCCACCCAAGCCGAACGGGTTGCCAATGGCCATCACCCAATCGCCAATGCGTGCCTTGTCAGAATCACCGAACTTGACGGCTGTGAGCGCATATTTTGTCGGATCAACTTTCAGCACCGCCAGATCGGTCTTGGCGTCCTTGCCGACAAGCGTCGCCTTCAGCTTCTTGCCGTCGCTGAAATTGATCTCAATATCGTCCGCATCGGCGATCACGTGATTGTTGGTAACGATGATGCCTTCAGCAGCATCGATAACGAACCCGGACCCTAGCGACTGTACTTTGCGCGAATTCTGGCTGCCGCCATCTTCGCCGCCGTCACCGCCTTCGCCCTTTTGCTGCTCGTCAAAAAACTGGTCAAAGAAATCTTGGAACGGCGAGCCTTCCGGCAATTTCGGCATCGGCACAACACCGCCGCCACCATCGCCTGGGCCTTTGATATTCTGGGACGTCGAAATGTTCACCACGGCCGGCAACAGCTTCTCGGCCAGATCGGCGACGGATTCCGGTCCGATTGCAAACGCCGGAGTTGCCATCGGCGCACTCGCGCCAATCAGAAGCGCTGCCACCGCCGCAGCGATCAATGCCTTCTTCGCGCCGGCTTTCACCAAATCCAGTCCCATCGTCTTTTCTCCCGCATGCCAATCATCGAGTTGTTTCGTGCACAATTAAGGCCCGATTGGGGCCATGAATTGGAGTAATGCCAAGTCACGACTTTGTGGCTTTATCCGCGAACCAGCCAGACAATGGCCACACCGAGAATGATCGAGCCAAAACCGACGGCCCTCAGCACATTTTCCGGCAGCCGCAGCACCTCGACCGCCATGCGCTTTGCCGACTGCGGCGCTCCGCCATAAATAAGCCCCTCAAACACGAAGAGCAGGCCGAGCGCCGTCAGAAAGTCGCTCATGGTGCCGATGCGGTTCCGTCAGCATTCTTGTTTCCACCCGGGCTTTGCATGTAGCGGAAAAAATCCGAGTCGGGAGACAAGACCAGCGTGGTTCCATCGCCGGCAATGCCGGTCTGGTAAGCCTGTAGTGAGCGATAGAATTTGAAGAACTCCGGATCGCGCGAATAGGCCTGTGCAAACACGTTGTTCCGTTCAGCGTCGCCTTGGCCACGAAGCACATCAGCATCGCGCTGAGCCTCGGCGACAATAACAACCGCCTCGCGGTCGGCCTCGGCGCGAATGCGCGTTGCCTGCTGGTTGCCCAGCGCGCGAAGCTGCGCCGCCTCTGCCAGACGTTCCGCCTTCATGCGCTCGAATGTCTGCTCGGACACTTCGTCCAGCAGATCCGTCCGCAGAATGCGAACATCAGAGATCGTCACGCCAAGTTGCACAGCTTGCGGCGTCAGCTGCCGCTTGACCTCCTGCATCATCTGCAAGCGTTGGTCAGACAGTGCATCTTCAAACGAGCGCTGGCCGTAAACACTGCGCAATGACGCGTCTAGGCGCGTGCGCAGATTGTCGTTCAAGAGTTCCGTGCTTCCGGATACCGTCTCGCGGAATTTCTGCGGATCGGAAATCTGGTAGGCGACAAATGCGTCAACGATATAACGCCGCCCGTCACGCACCTGCACGCGAATGTCGTCAAGTTCCATCCGCTGCACACGCTTTTCAACAAACTGCACTGTGTCAACGACCGCAGTCGGCACTTTGAAATAAAGCCCCGGCTCGGAGATCGTTCGCGTGATTTCACCAAAGCGCAGCACAATGGCCTGTTCCTTTGGCGAGACAACGAACAGTGACGAGTAGAGAAGACCGGCGAGAACCAGAAGGCCAAGACCAATGTAAGGAAGCTTGTTCATTTCATTATCCTCACTTGGCCGGCACGGTCTGCGGCTTTGCCGGAGACGCCAGATCATTCAGCGGCAAATAAGGCACGACGCCCGATCCACCCGGTTCCATCACGATTTTGCGCGATGTGCTGAACACTTTTTCGATGGTTTCAAGATAAAGCCGCTCGCGCGTCACGTCCTTGGCCTTGGCATACTCGTCATAAACGGAGACAAACCGCGCAGCCTGACCTTGCGCCTCGGCGACAACGCTCTGCTTGTAACCTTGCGCCTCTTCGCGCAGCTGCGAAGCCTGACCACGCGCCTCGCCGAGCCGCTTGTTCGCATAAGCATCAGCTTCACGCTGCACCTGATCCTGATTCTGCTGCGCGCGCTGCACTTCTTCAAACGCGCTTGCGACTTCAGATGGCGGGTCGGCTTTTTCAAGCTGAATGCCGACAATCGTCACACCCGCACCATAGCTGTCGAGTGTGGTCTGCGTCTGCGTCCGCACGGCATCTTCAACCTTTTGCCGCGCCTCCGTGCGCACTTCCTCGGCATTCGAGCGGCCAACAAACTCGCGCATTGCACTTTCCGAGACCATCCGCACGATCTCGCGCTGCGAATCGACACCAAACAAATACTTCTTCGGGTCATTGACCGTCCAGATCACCGTGAAGTTAACATCAACCACATTCTGATCGCCGGAAAGCATCAAGCCTTCCTTGCGTCCCGATGCCGTTGCCGGATTTGATGAGCCGATTTGCTCACGGTTCTGGGTCGTGGACACAATCTCAACCTTTTCCAGCGGCCAGAAATGGAAATGCAGACCCGGAGCCGAAACTTCCTCTTTTGGCTTGCCGAGGAACAGTTCCTGACCCAACTGATCCGGCTGCACCTGATAAATGGATTGCATCAACCAGAGCGCGACAACGCCTGCACCCAGAAGCCCGAAGAAAATCGGATTGGTGCCGCCGGGCAGAGCCTGCTTCAGCCTGTCCTGACCACGCCGCAAGATATCTTCAAGATCAGGCGGGGTGTTGCCCGGTCCCGTGTTGCGCGGGCCTTGCGGCCCTTGGCCCCAAGGGCCGCCATTCTTGTCGGAGGGCTTCCAAGGGCCTCCGCCACCACCTTGGTTATTCCAGGGCATTGATAACCTTTCCAGTCTTCACGAGACGCCGCACCGATTGTCGGACAGGCTGTCACTCGCAACGGTTATAGGTATGCAGAGGCGACTATTCAACGGAGCATGCGCCAGATTGGCGTTTGTGCCGCACATTGTTATGAACGGCGCTTATAAACCGCCCGACATGTCGCGTGGCTGTTCTTTTCGTCAGCCGGAAAGCCTTCACTTTCTGTGAGTTGCCAAACATCCGGGTTAACATCAGGGAACAACGTGTCGCCATCCGGGGATGCGAACACGTGCGTCAAAATAATCCTGTCGGCCTTTTGGAACAGCTGATTGTAAATCTCACCGCCGCCAATCACCGCAACATCTGATGCGCCACGCGCCGCAGCTGCCTTCGCCGCAATCTCCAATGCGGTATCAACGCTTGCGGCCACTAGCACACCATCCGCCGCGAAGTTCGAATCACGGGTAACGACAATATTGTCTCGCCCCGGCAGTGCCTTTCCAATCGACAGAAACGTCTTGCGACCCATGATGACAGGCTTGCCCATCGTATCCGCCTTGAAACGCTTCAGATCGGCTGACAAATGCCAAGGCAGCCCACCCTTGGCGCCAATCACGCCGTTCTCGGCGACCGCAACCACGAGGGTCAAGGTTGGATGGACAGGTGCCGTCACAAATCACCCAGCGGCTTTTTCAAAAGCAAAATATCGAGATCGCGCTCCGGCCAGAATTCCTCGGCGACCATCTCAAAAGTTGTCGGCCCGGTCTTTTTCACGTTCGCTCCGCAGAACGACACCAGATTGCCCGGCGCACCCTTGTCGATGGTCAGCTTGAATTTGTTGATCGAGCCAGCCCAGTTGCCGCCGGTGGTCAACACATAGCTGATCCAGTTTTCGACATAAGTGGAATATTTCCGGTCTTCAGGTGCCGCAGCGATGCTTTTCTCGATGGTGTTCTTGAGGTCATCGTCAACGCAATACTTGGTCTTGTATTCATCCCAGCGATCACCGCCCGGCACATTTTTGTCGTCAAGAAATGTCAGACCGACCGTTCCACCCATCCCTGTCTTATACCTATGGCTGACTTTGACGTCTGCCTTGGCTGGAAATGTGGTTTTCCACCAGTAGGCTGATTTCAGCGTCCAAAGAGGCGTGAGATGTTTCTTCATCCCCGCGCCTTCATCCCATTCCTCCTCAATCACAATGCCGCGCGAAACCCAATCCTTGGCTGTTTCCGGGTCCAGCTTGCCGAGCGCAACGCCAACCTTTTCGCCAAAAGGCGTCAGCGGGATACCGGCGGTCTCCAGATCGCCGGTCACATCGAGACTGAGCGCAAACGCTTTTTGCTGCAAATTGACCTCAATCGGCGCGCCTTCTTGAGTGGCCTTGAAGTCGAGGAAATTGTCTGACTCCCAGTCCGGAATCGCAATGTTCATATCAGGCGAGCCTGCGATGTCCGGCAGCGGGAAGGCGATCACCGTGCTGATGTCGCGGTCTGCATTGTTGCGGAACACATAGTCGACCGTAATGAACTCCGGCGAAATCGACAAATGCTCTTCTGCCATCGTCACATCACCGGATTGGACGAATTCCAGCCCACCGGTTCTCAGCTCAGCCATCGTGTCATTGGCATCGGCAGGCGTGGCAGCAAGTGTGGCGGCAAAAACAGCGACAAGTGCGGCAGCGGTCAGACGCATTGCAAATTACCTCAAGGTTGGTTCAACGCCGGAAACAGTGGTAGACGCCGTCGCTTCAGACGGCAATCGGTGCCTTGATATTCGGATGTGCATCGTAGCCTTCAAGGACAAAATCTTCAAACTTGAAGCCAAAAATATCCTTGATGTGCGGATTGATGACCATCTTGGGCAGCGCACGCGGCACACGGCGCAACTGCAACTCCGCTTGCTCAAAATGATTGGCATAAAGATGCGCATCGCCCAATGTGTGAATGAACTCGCCCGGCTGCAAATCGCAAACCTGCGCCACCATCATCGTCAAAAGCGCGTACGAAGCGATGTTGAACGGAACTCCGAGGAAAATATCCGCTGAGCGCTGGTAAAGCTGGCACGACAACTTTCCATTGGCGACATGAAACTGAAACAGGCAATGGCAAGGCGGCAGCGCCATCTCGTCCACCTGCGCCGGGTTCCATGCAGACACGATCAGCCGCCGCGACGACGGGTTCTTCTTGATCTGCGCGATCAGATTGGCAATTTGGTCAACAGACCCGCCCTTCGGGTCTGGCCAGGAGCGCCATTGGTAGCCATACACCGGCCCCAGATTGCCATCCGCGTCCGCCCAGTCGTCCCAGATCGAAACACCATGATCCTTGAGGTATTTGATGTTGGTATCACCCGCCAGAAACCACAACAGCTCATGGATGATCGACTTCAGGTGAAGCTTCTTGGTCGTCAGCATCGGAAAGCCGTCGGCCAAGTCATGGCGTGTCTGGTAGCCAAACACCGAGCGCGTACCGGTGCCGGTGCGATCACCCCGGTCAACACCCTTGTCCATCACATGCCGAAGAAGATTGAGATAAGTCTGCATCAGTCCCGCCTGCCGAATCGGCGCATGTTAGCCTCGCAATCCCGCCCCAGACAAACAAAAACCCCGGACAGAGCATCCGGGGTCTCCAGTCAAATTTCAATCTGCAACACAGGTTCCAAAAATTCGGTATGGTGAGTCAAATGGAGTGGTTTATCGAGAACCGGAGCGGAATGGACTTTTGCGTCCATGAGCACCGGAAGCGCAGAAAAACCGGTCCAGTTCGCCACCAGAGCGGATTTTTAAAGTGCGCCGAGTTTATCCAAATGCTTGGCCACCAGATAGTAGAATGTCACGCGGCTCTTGGACTTGTCTGCCTTCATGGTTTCGCAAACGGTCTGGATCACGGAATTTGACTTTGCATCGTCAGTCGCACCAAATTTCTTGATGCACCACTTTTCGCGCACGCGGTCGAGTTCGGCCTGATCGCTGCAAGCAACGAGTGAGGAATCCTTGTTGCGCAACGCAATACCAAGATGTTTCACAATTTTGCCAACGACGGCTTCATCAGCCTTGGCGTCATAACGGCGGACGTCCGCCAGATAGTCAGACATATTAAAGTTCCCCTTCGCGAGATATTGACACTGCCCCTCAAGACGCGGTTTTGATTGGTTGTAAATCCCCCGCTGTCCCCGCGACGAATGTTGCCGAGGCAAGTGTGCAAGTCAATCCCTGCAACCATAACTATCGTCACAGAAATCGGCTCCGGCCCTTTCAAACCCTGCGCAAAACGCCTATATCTCTTGTGCCGACTTGATCGGCTATGGTGATAAACGGCCGTTATAATAAACCTTTCGGACCCGGGGGCGGTACCCGGCGCCTCCACCAGATGGCAGATGTCTGTCATGTGGCGGGGGCGAAACAGGATCGACGAGGGCGTAAAAAGCGTGTTTTTGCTCGGCATTGTACCACCGTTATCGGGCTACTGAGTAGTTGCAAATGACAACTATGCGGAAGTACGTCTCGCTGCTTAACCGCAGTGTGA
>JANPEK010000045.1:0-4963 GCA_031422915.1 Phyllobacteriaceae bacterium
AGCGGGGCTTTAGCACGAGGCCTCTTGCAGCGATGACGATGAGGCGGCGGAGTGCGGATTCTGCTGGGCGCAGAATCATCACGATTGCGGCGTAGAGGCGGTATGGGAGGGTGAATGTCGGATTTGCATTTGCGTCGGCGCGCAGTCCCCTCTCCGTCGGCTTTGCCGACACCTCTCCCCAAAGGGGCGAGGTTAAAGCCGCGCAGGTTGGTTTAACCTCGCCCCGCGAGCGGGGAGAGGTGTCGGCGAAGCCGACGGAGAGGGGACTGCGCGCCGACGCAAATGCAAATCCAACCTTCACCCTCCCACACCGCCTGTACGCGGCAATCCTGATGATTCTGCGCCCGGCAGAATCCGCCCTCCGCCGCCTCATCATCATCGCGGCTCGCGGCCTTGTGTTAAAGCCAAGAGCCGCACACCAACTCCTGCCAAACTTCCCGTCATTCGCAGCCACCAACGCCGCGCGCATTCCATCCTTCGCACTCCTCGACCCGCTCAAACATTTCTCACTCGAAGACTTCGACCAAAACGCCAACCCAAACACCAGCCTCTCAAGCTCCTGGGATCCAAGCGACTACGCGCAATCACTTTCGCAGCCCGACGAGCCCATCAACGCCACGCTCCTCTTCAGCCGCATGCGCGCCTTGCGGGCCGCGCTCAGCGACATCCCAAAACAAGCCCGCCGCCTAGCGCGCTGGCAAGCCCGCCGCGATGAATTGCTCAAGAGCAAATTCAAACCCACACGCATCTCAATCTTCCGCCCCGGCTTACCGTCTGGCTGGCGGCAGCGGAGCATTCACGCGGTCGATGATGTCCTGCGCGAGTGCCACGGTCTGGCGCTGCACGCGGTCAACGGGCCCGATACGGGGTGATACTCGGAAACCCGGGGACAGTTGCCTCTGAAAGGCAACTGTCCCCGATCTTGGCGCTCGCAAGTAATTGTAATTATTGCGAAAATCTCCCACAACCTTCATCAGTCCGGATCGGCGCTGCGCTTGTCCGGAATGACGAAAATCATGAGTTTTTTGCTAACGCCCGCCAAGTGGCCGTCACGCCCTCATCAGCCATTCATGCTCAGGCGCATTGTAAAATTTCCAGGTGCGCACGGGCCCGGCCATAACATTGAGATAATAAAGATCATAGCCATGACAGGCGGCGCAGGGGTGATAGCCTTTTGGTACCATCGTTACATCGCCATCTTCAATGGCCATCGAGACATCGAGCTCGCGCGAACCATCCTCGCGTTTGTCGGTGTAGACGCGTTGGAAAGCAAAGCCTTGGCTCGGGTTGAGGCGGTGGTAGTAGGTTTCCTCGAGGAATGATTCCTGCGGCAGATTGTTCTGGTCGTGCTTGTGCGGCGGGTAGCTTGAGGTGTGGCCGCCTGGTGTGATGACTTCAACGACAAGCAGTGAATCTGCCGGTTCAAATTCTGGCAAAATATTGGTCACGTAACGTGTGTTTGTCCCCTTGCCCCGGATTTCCTGGCCGAGCTGTGACGGGCCAATAACGCGGGCGGCTCGCGAACCGCGCTGTGCCGGAGCGGTGCAAACAGCAAGTTCGAGATCTGTTGTTGCGGTCACACTCCAGTCTGTTCCAGCGGGAATATAAATCGACCAAGGCTTGCCATGGAAGGGCGACATGCGCTCGCCAAGTTCGCCAAAGTTTGTCTGGTCCGCCGTGACATGACCCTTGCCGGTTACAAAAACAAGGCACGCTTCGCGGTCCTTGGTGATGCCGCTTGCGGTCTGGCCAGTCTCAAGCCGGTGCAGGTCAAATCCGACATAGGTCCATCCGGCGGTTTCCGGCGTGACATGGACAACGCGACCTGTGCCCTTGGCAGTCGAGACTTTAAGGTTTGGCATCGGTGTCGCTCTTTTTCGGCTGTGGCTTGTAATCGAAGATCAACTGCCAAGCGGCAAGGCCGGCAATACCGGTTGTCAGCACGCCCCAGAAAGCGTCGCCGACCGCCCATTCCACCATCGCCCAACTGACACAAACGGCAACGGTGATGTATCGCGCTGCCGGCTTCTCAAAAAACGGGTGTTCGGGGCCAATGATATTCACGCAAAACCTGCTTTCTGCAATTTCGACTTTCACGAGCTTAGATGCACTGTTTGATGATGGCAAACAGGATTGCCGGAGCGGGCAAGGTTGCCATTGGTCCGGCGGTCATTGTCCCGGAAAACCCTGCGTCTCTACAGTGTAGCCGGATGCAGTCATGACGCGCATCAATTCCTTGTGTCCAACCTGCGCCATTTTCAGCGGCGGGTTCTTTTTCGGGTCCTGTTCAGCCTCGACCACAAACCAGCCTTCATAGCCATAGTCGGCAAACTTCTGCACAATGGCGCCAAAATCCAGCGAGCCATCGCCCGGCACGGTGAACGCGCCGAGCGCGACGGCATCGAGAAACGATTGCGTAGTCCAGTCCAAAGCGTTGATCACATCCATGCGGATGTCTTTCACATGCACATGGCTGATGCGCTTGCGGTGGTTGTCGATGGCACGAAGAACATCGCCGCCTGCAAAGACCAGATGTCCGGCGTCAAGCAGCAGCGGAATGCCTTCGCCGGAGTGTTTCATGAACGCATCAAGTTCATGCTCAAACTGCACGACCGCCGCCATGTGATGATGGTATGAAAGCGGCATGCCTTGCTCTGCGCACCATTCGCCAAACTCAGTGACCTTGCGGGCGTAGGCTTTCATTTCATCGTCTGACAACACGGCCTTGGTTGCCAGCGGCTTGGAACGGTCGCCTTGAATGGAACGGCCGACTTCGCCGTAAACAATGCAAGGCGCGTTGACCGCCTTGAACAGTTCAATCATCGGCTGGATGCGGGCCTTGTTTTCGGCGAGCCCTTCGATGGTCAGCGTTCCGGAAAACCAGCCGCCACACAGCGTAACATCCGCAGCTTTGAGGATCGGCAGCATTTCTTCCGGATTGTTGGGGAAGCGTCGGCCTTGCTCCATGCCGGTGAAGCCTGCCGAGCGCGATTGGCGAAGGCACTCTTCCAGCGACACATCATCGCTCAGTTCCGCAAGATCATCATTCCACCACGCAATGGGCGACATGCCGAGTTTGGCTTTCACTTTGTAACTCCAGTGTTCAAATAAAGGTCAGTTGCCGACGCGCTGCCGGTTGAGCGCCTGTTCATACTTCGAGCGTGCCTCGTTGACGCTTTTGCGCACCGAGACTTCCGGCACGGCGACATCCCACCAATTGCCGCCCTCTTCCGTGATGATCAACGGATCGGTGTCGATGACGATGACGCAGGTGCGGGTTTCCGCCTTCATCTTCTCCAGCGCCGTTTCCAATTCCGAAACGGACGAGACTTTGACGGCTACTGCACCCATGCTTTCAGCGTTGGCGCGGAAGTCGATGTCCGGCAATTCCTTGTGCCAGGTGTCCTTCAGCAAATTGTTGAAGTTAGCGCCGCCTGTCGCCATCTGCAGCCGGTTGATGCAGCCATAGCCGCGATTGTCCAACACGATAATGGTGATCTTCGCGCCGAGCATGACGGACGTTGCGATGTCCGAGTTCATCATCATGTAGGAACCGTCGCCAACCATGACGACGACATCCTCGTCCGGTTTTGCCAGCTTGACGCCGACGCCGCCAGCGATCTCGTAGCCCATGCATGAAAAGCCATATTCCATGTGATAGGAACCCGGCGCGCCCTGCTTCCAGAGTTTGTGCAATTCGCCCGGCAGACCGCCTGCGGCGCAGACGATTGTGGCTTTGGAGCCAAAGTGGCGCTGAACCGCGCCGATGACTTGAGCGTCTGAAGGCAAGGTCGAGTTTGTTGTCGCGGTGACTTTGTCAGCGGCAATCTTCCATGCTGCAAGGCCTTCTGATGCCTTGTCGGTCCATGCCTTGGGCGATTTGTAGGTGCCTGCCGCGCCCGACAATTCGGTAAGTCCGGCAAGTGCATCGCATACCAGCGGCCGGGCACGGTGCTTTCCGGCGTCAACCACTTGGGTGTTAAGTGCAATGATCGCCTTGCCGTCGTTCTGGAACAGCGACCATGAGCCGGTGGTAAAGTCCTGCAGGCGTGTTCCGACGGCGAGCACCACATCGGCCTCGCGCGCCAGCTCATTGGCCGCCGATGTGCCGGTGACGCCGACTGATCCCATGTTAAGCGGATGGTCATACGGCAGCGAGGATTTGCCGGCTTGCGTCTCGCAGACCGGGATGCCGTGCTTTTCGGCAAAGTCTTTCAGCGCCTCGGTTGCCTGCGAATAAAGCACGCCGCCGCCGGAGATGATGAGCGGCTTCTTTGCGTTTGAAAGCAGCGCCGCAGCAGAATGCAATTCATCAAGCGATGGACGGGTGCGGCGGGTGGTCCAGACGCGGGTGTCGAAGAAGGATTCGGGATAGTCATAGGCTTCCGCCTGCACATCCTGGCAAAGGCCAAGCGTCACCGGCCCGCATTCGGACGGGTCGAAGAACACCTGCATCGTGCGCTCCAGCGCCGGGATCAATTGTTCCGGGCGGGTGATGCGGTCGAAATAGCGCGACACCGGCTTGAAGCAGTCGTTGGCCGATAGCGAGCCGTCGCTGAAGTTTTCGATCTGCTGCAACACCGGATCCGGGATGCGGTTAGCGAAAACATCGCCCGGCAAAAGGAGCAGTGGCACGCGGTCAACATGCGCGACGGCTGCGGCGGTCACCATGTTCAGTGCGCCGGGACCGATGGAGGTGGTAACAGCCATGGCGCGGCGGCGGAACGTTGCCTTGGCAAATGCAGTGGCGGCGAGCGCCATTCCCTGTTCATTCTGGCCGCGCAGAGTCGCAAGCTCATCGCGGATGTGGTAGAGTGCCTCTCCGAGGCCGGCAACATTGCCGTGGCCGAAGATGCCCCAGACGCCCGCGAAATAGGGAACGGTCTTGCCATCGACAATTGTCATCTGGCGCGACAGAAAGCGGACCAGCGCTTGGGCCATGGTCAGGCGAACGGTTTTCATT
>JANPEK010000046.1:0-13875 GCA_031422915.1 Phyllobacteriaceae bacterium
CTGTTCCGGCGCGTGCTGGAAGAATATCCGGACCTGGCTGCGAAGTTGCACGCCGCCATGTCGCGCCAGTTTGGCGGCTTCATCAATGATGTTGCAAAGCTGGAAAAGCGGTTCGGCGACTGAAAGGCCATTTGGAAATTCCCAAGGCCGGTCTGCAAATGGCGCTTTTCTGCGCTTCGGTGCTCACGTACCCAAAAGTACGCTCCGCTCCGATGCTCGAAAATCACCATTTTCGACGCGGCCTTGGGAATTTCGAAACGGCCTCTGCACGCCGGAGATCTACAAATCAAATGTCGCAATCACCGGCACATGGTCTGACGGCTTGTCCCAACCACGCGCAGCTTTCATGATCTCGATATTCTTGAGCCTTGGTGACAGGTCGGCAGACGACCAGACATGATCGAGACGGCGGCCACGGTTGGAGGCCTGCCAGTCGGCAGCCCGATAACTCCACCATGTGTAAAGCTTTTCCGGCTCCGGTGTGAACTGGCGCATCAGATCCACCCAACCTCCATCCTTGCGCATGGCTTCAAACCCGGTCGTCTCGACAGGCGTATGACTGACGACCTTCAACAGCTCCTTGTGCCCCCACACATCATGTTCCAGCGGCGCGATGTTGAGATCGCCAACCAGTATCGACGGCGCTTTGGGGTGCTCCGGCCGGATGCGGCGCATTTCCTCGATGAAATCAAGCTTGTGCCGGAATTTCGGGTTGATCACCGGATCCGGCTCATCACCGCCGGCGGGAACATAGAAATTGTGGATATGTACTGGCCTGCCATGGATCTCGGCCAGCACCGAAATATGGCGGCTGTCTTCGATCTTGCAGAATTTCTCTTGAGCGGTGGTTTCAAGCGGATGCCGCGACAGGATGGCGACGCCATGGTAGGCCTTCTGGCCACAAATCGCCTGATATTTGTATCCCGCTGCCGCAAACTCCTCCGCCGGAAACTCTTCGTCCCGGCATTTGATTTCCTGCAGGCAAATCACGTCAGGATCGCGCTCAGCCATCAGTTTTTCGACAATCGGACGGCGCAGGCGGACGGAATTGATATTCCAGGTGGCGATTGAAAATGTCATGGCGCGACATTGCCAAAGCTAGCCGCCAAGTTCAAGCGTCAGCGGTTGCCGCTATCGCCAAATCAGTCGACCAGATTATTTGCCGTTCTTCTTTTCCTGCGCGCGGGCGACGCGGACATAGTCGATGTCGAACATTTTCGACTCGAACTTCACACCCTCTTTGGTGTTGAAAATCATCACAGTCGTGTCGAGCCCTTGCGCATCGGTGATCGTCCACTGGCGCAGCTCGTAACTCTTCGGATCAAACATCATGGTGATCTTGGCATTGCCAAAGATTTTCTTGTCGGTCATCACAAGGGTCGTCAGATCAGACTCTTCCTTGACCGACTTCAGTCTGTCTCCGGAAAAGTCGATCTTGTCTGACAGCAGCAGCTTCAGCGGCGTCTTGTCGAGCGGGTAGATATCCCAGGTGTCGAGCTTCTTGTTGTTAACGACAACCGACTTTCCGTCAGCAACAACACGGATGGGCGAGGGCTTTTCATAGTTGAAACGGATCTTGCCTGGGCGCGAGATGTAAAATGTGCCGCCGGTCTGCTCGCCGCGCGGCCCGAACTGGACGAACTCGCCGGTCAGCGTCTTGACGCCGGAAAAATGCGTGGCGATTGCATCAACCGAAGCAGATCCCGCAGCTGCCTCTGCCGGACCCATCAAGGCCATCGCAGCGAGCACCATGCCGCCGGTGCCGGCAAGAAAGCTGCGCCGCGATACGGTCGTGCCGCCATTCTTGAGTTTCATCGGTCCGTTCATCTGCGCGTCTCCTGCAGGGATATCCCTGTTTGATTGCTAGCCTGCCAGTCTGTTGTCACTATGGCGGCAAGCGGGCGAATTGATGTCACATCATGTCGTCTTCGGTCGGCACGAGAATGTCGCGCTTGCCGGTCTGGTTGGACGGGCCGACAATACCTTCCTGCTCCATGCGCTCAATCAGCGAGGCGGCACGGTTATACCCGATGCCCATCCGGCGCTGTATGTAGGAAGTCGATGCCTTCTTGTCACGCAGCACGATGGAAACAGCCTGATCATAGGGATCGTCCGAGTCCGACAGGTTCGACATGCCCGCAGGGCCGTCGCCATCCTCGTCGTCTTCATCATCATCTTGCGTGATGGATTCCAGATATTCCGGCGCGCCCTGAACCTTCAGATGCGCGACGATCTTCTCGACTTCATCATCTGACACAAACGGCCCGTGGACACGCTGAATGCGCCCGCCACCAGCCATGTAGAGCATGTCGCCCTGCCCAAGCAGCTGTTCCGCGCCCATTTCGCCAAGGATGGTCCGCGAATCGATCTTGGACGTGACCTGAAACGAAATGCGCGTCGGGAAGTTGGCCTTTATCGTGCCGGTAATGACATCGACGGACGGACGTTGCGTTGCCATGATGACATGAATGCCTGCCGCGCGCGCCATCTGGGCCAAGCGCTGCACCGCGCCTTCAATATCCTTGCCCGCCACCATCATCAGGTCGGCCATCTCGTCGATGATCACGACGATATAGGGCATCGGCTTCATGTCGATGGTCTCGGTCTCATAGACCGCCTCGCCGCTGTGCCGGTCAAACCCGGTCTGCACGGTGCGGGTCACCTTTTCGCCGGTCTGTTCGGACTGGATGACACGCTGGTTGAAGCCGTCGATGTTGCGCACGCCGACCTTCGACATCTTGCGATAACGGTCTTCCATCTCCTTGACAGTCCATTTCAGCGCAACGACCGCCTTCTTCGGATCGGTGACAACCGGCGTCAGCAAATGCGGAATGCCGTCATAAACGGAAAGTTCCAGCATTTTCGGATCGATCATGATCAACCGGCATTCCTGCGGCGTCAGCCGGTAGACCAGCGACATGATCATCGTGTTGATCGCCACGGACTTGCCGGAGCCGGTGGTGCCGGCGACCAGAACGTGCGGCATCTTGGCAAGATCTGCGATCACCGCATCGCCGTTGATCGTCTTGCCCAGCGCCAACGCCAGCTTGGCCTTGGAATTCTCAAAATCCTGGCTGGCCATCAGCTCGCGCAAATACACAGTCTCACGGCGCTGGTTTGGCAACTCGATGCCGATGGCATTGCGCCCCGGAACCACCGCGACACGCGCGGCAATCGCGCTCATTGAGCGGGCAATGTCATCGGCAAGGCCGATGACGCGCGACGATTTTATGCCGGGCGCGGGCTCCAATTCATAAAGCGTGACAACCGGACCCGGCCGCACTTGAATGATCTCGCCGCGCACACCAAAGTCATCAAGCACGCCTTCGAGCAGCCGGGCGTTCTGTTCGAGTGCATCCTTGGACAGCGACGCGTCTTTCACGATGCTTTTCGGCTCGCCGAGCAGATGCAGCGGCGGCTTTTCATAGCCGTCCTCGGTCAAGAGCGAGCGTTGGGCCTCCTTGACGACACGCGCGCCTGGCTTCGGGCGGGAAACTTGCGTTTCCACCCGCAGTGCCGCAGGGTCCATCGACCGGCCTTGTTGCACCATGCGCGGTGTGACAGCTTCGACCGTGTCATCATAGTCATCGTCTGTCTCTGCCGGGACAGGCCTTGAACCCTGCCGGGCGTACGAAAACTCCGGTTCCTGCTTCATGCGCGGCGCAGACGGCATGTCGTCCAGACCGGCATCGTCGTAATCACCGGATCCCGCCGCTGCCTGTCGGCGCGATGCAGACGCCCGGCCGGCAGCGGAACGTTGTGCAGGTTCAAACATGTCATCGTCATTGCGGCGGGTGCGCGCGGTGATGGCCGAGAACGTACGGCTGATCGATCCGCGCATGGTCAGCCAATAGTGCGTCAGGGCACCAAGCGCAAGAAAACCGCCTTCCTCATCTTCGTCATCAAAATCATCATCCTCATCGCGCGCCGCATTGCGCTTGGCAGCGGTGTCAACCGGTTCAACACGGTTGCCGATGACGCCAGATGCATAGGCGAGGAGCCAAAGAGCGGGGGCGGCCAGCAACAGGCCGCTGGCAACAGCGTAAATGCCTGTCGGATAGCCGGTGGATGACAGACGCCCGGGGAGTTGCAGCACCAGATCACCAAGCACGCCGCCAATGCCGACGGGAAGCGGCCAACTGGCCGGCGCATTGAAGCAGGCGAACACGGACGCCGCAAACAGCGCGCCGCCAATCCACGCCAGCACACGGCGTGAACGGTTCTTCAAAGGACGCCCGCGCGCCAGAATGAAGCCCGCGACAAGCACCGGAACCAAAAGCGGCACGCTGGCAAGGCCGAAGAACTGCATCGCAAGATCGGCAAAGATCGCGCCCGGCGCGCCCAGCGCGTTGACCGTTACATTGCCGGTGGCATGGCTGAAGCTCGGGTCGGCGACGCTCCAGGTGCCAAGCGCTGCAACTGCGGCCATCGTGAGTGCCATCAGCAAAACGCCGCACAGCGCTTCAAGCTGCCGCCACAGGAAGCCATTGAGCCCCAGCCTTGTAACAGTACGCGCCGTGTAGACCGCCGAACCCTGTGGACGCATGTCCGAAACCCCGTATTGCCTGCATCAGCCGCCGTTGAACGGCAGATTCCAGTACAGACCCTACAGGCACAAGGGTAAAGAGCCTGTTAACCATCCCTGTTTGTGAAACTTAAAACTGAAGCGCCCGCGCGTTTGCTGCGCAAATGCTGTCCAACAAAAAAAGACCCGGTTGCCCGGGCCTTCAAGTTGGCGATCTTCACGTTCGTGTTGACCGCGACGGGAGGATGGACCTGAAGCAAATGCCAAGCCGTTGGTGAGGACGGGGCCGGCGGCCCCGATCCAATCAGTTGTAGGCGCGTTCGCCATGCGACGTGATGTCGAGACCTTCGCGTTCCTGCGCTTCAGCAAGGCGCAGTCCGAGCAGTGCCTTGACGATGTAAAGCGCAACAATCGAAACCACTGCAGACCAGACCACCGCAATGATCACGGCCGTAGCCTGGATCGTGAACTGCCCGCCAATCGTGTAGTCCGCACCGCCGACACCGAAGCCGCCGAGAGCAGGCGCGGCAACGATTGCCGTGCCAAGCGCGCCGACAATGCCGCCAACGCCATGGACGCCGAATACGTCGAGCGAATCGTCATACTTGAGCATTGGCTTCAGTGAAATAACCGCCCACAAGCACACGATGCCGGCTACTGCGCCGAGCACAATCGCGCCCATGGTTCCGGCAAGACCGGCTGCCGGGGTGATGGCAACCAGACCCGCAACCGCACCTGATGCTGCGCCAAGTGCCGAAGCATGACCACGAAGCACGCGCTCGGCTGCCGACCAGGCTAGAGCTGCCGCGGCAGTCGCAGTGATCGTGTTGAGCATCGCCTGTGCAGTCAGGCCATTGGCTTCAAGGTTGGAACCGGCGTTGAAGCCGAACCAGCCAACCCACAGCAGACAGGCGCCAATGATGGTGAAGGTCAAATTGTGCGGCGCCATGTTTTCCTTGCCGAAGCCGACGCGCGGTCCAACGACGATGGCGGCAATCAGACCGGCAACACCAGCATTGATATGGACAACGGTGCCACCGGCAAAGTCGAGCGCGCCAAGGCCAAACAGATAGCCTGCCGGAGCATCAACAGCCGACGGACCGCCCCACCACCAGACCATGTGGGCAATTGGCAGGTAGGAGAAAGTGAACCAGATGGCGAGGAACAACATCACAGAGGCAAAGCGCATGCGCTCGGCAACAGCACCGATGATCAGCGCCGGAGTGATGGCGGCGAACGTCAGCTGGAATATGACAAACGTCAGTTCCGGAATGTAGACACCCTTGGTGAACGTCTCGACCAGCGAATCCGGGCCGACACCTGCAAGGAACAATTTCGAGAAGTTGCCGATGAATGGCGTGAGCGCGGTGGCATCAGCCGCCGTGCCTGCACCGGCAAACGCCAGCGTGTAGCCGTAAATCACCCAGAGCAGGGCAATCATCGAGAAGCCGGCCAAAACCTGCATCAGGATCGAGAGCATGTTCTTGGCACGCACAAGCCCGCCGTAGAACAGTGCCAGGCCGGGAATGGTCATCAGGATGACGAGGATCGTGGACGTAAGCATCCATGCCGTATCGCCCTTGTTGGCGGCAGGCGCTGCAGCCTCGACCACCGGCGCGGCAGCGGCGGCGGCATCCTGCGCCAGCGCCGGAAGCGCTGACAGAAGGCTCAGGAGCCCTGCGCCAACGCCTGTTTGAAACAATCTGTTGTTCATGGGAATAATCCTTGTTGCGGGACCGCGCTCAGAGCGCTTCATTGTCTTTTTCGCCGGTGCGGATGCGCACGGCATGTTCGAGCGGGTAAACGAAGATTTTCCCGTCGCCGATCTGGCCGGTCTTGGCAGCGCTCGTAATGGCGTCGATGGCCTTGTCAACCAGGTCATTGGCGATGGCGAGTTCGATTTTCAGCTTGGGCAGGAACGACACGGCATATTCAGCGCCGCGATAGATTTCCGTATGACCCTTCTGGCGCCCGTAACCTTTGACTTCGGTCACGGTGAGGCCTTGGATGCCAATGGCTGTGAGCGCTTCACGCACTTCGTCCAGCTTAAATGGCTTGATAACTGCCATCACGATTTTCATAAGGCTTTGGCCCCCTGATCCTGTGTACACACCGCCGTCGCCACAAACAGCGTATCAGCGGCCGCAAAACTTTAGACGGCTCTGCAGCATGGATATGAATTCAAGGACTGTGCCAGATTCAATTTCGGGAGGTAAATACCTGAATTATATGGCCTATCTGCCGACCGTCCGGACTGCGGTTAACAAAACCTTACTGCGATATGTCTATAATATAGTCAAAATTGAAAAATTGGCTATTTATTAGTCACTCAGTCGCCGGATGCGCACCAATCCCTCTTGAGCGACAGAGGCGACCAGTTCTCCGGCCCGCGTATAAAACGCGCCGCGGGTAAATCCGCGCCCGCCAGAGCCATTCGGGCTGTCCTGTTGATACAAGAGCCAGTCATCAAGCGCGTTCGGCCGGTGGAACCACATCGAATGGTCGAGGCTCGCCGCCTGAAGGTCTTTGTCAAAAACCGTTCTGCCATGCGCAAACAAGGCCCCGTCGAGGAGCGTCATGTCGGAGATGTAGGCAAGAATCGCCGCCTGCACCGCGCGCTCGCCCGGCGCTTCACCAAGCACCCGAACCCAGACATTCTGTTCCGGCGGCAACGGATCACGCGTCAGATAATGCTTGAGCGACACGGGTTTCATCTCGATCGGGCGTTCGCGCTCGAAGTAGCTTCTAATATGGGCAGGTGCCATATGCGCATACTGCGCGCCAAACTCGCGGTCACTGATCAGCCCGTCCGGACCCGGCACTCCAATCTTCATCGGCATCTGATGTTCAAGACCGGCCTCATCGGCCTGAAACGACGCCGACAGCGAGAAGATCGCATGCCCGTGCTGAATTGCCACAACACGCCGCGTGGTAAACGATCCGCCATCGCGGATACGGTCCACCTCGTAGATGATCGGGATCGCAGGATCGCCGGGTCGCATGAAGTAGGCGTGCAGCGAATGCACATGCCGTTCCCTGTCCACCGTTCTCTGCGCCGCCACCAGCGCCTGGCCTATCACCTGTCCTCCGAACACGCGCTGCCAGCCAACCTGGGGGCTGCGACCACGAAACAGATTGTGTTCCAGTTGCTCAAGGTCGAGAATGGACAAAAGCGTTGCGAAGGCTTGCGACATGACCGGCACCCGATTGACGTTGGCGTCAATTGTTGACCGCCAATGCCGCGCCAAGTCAAGTCAATGCACGTCAAGGCAAACCTGTAGCAAGGAACCGGCTCATGCCGAACGAAAAAGTGGATATTCTCATCGCCGGGGCCGCCTATGTCGGCATGTCCTGCGCGGTGGCGATCAAGTCAGCGGCACCGCATTTGTCAATCAAGGTTGTCGATGCGGCCCCTGCCGGCATCTGGGAAAAGGACAGCCGGTCCTCGGCCATCGCTGCCGCTGCCGTGCGCATGCTGCGCCAGCTCGGGGTCTGGGACGAAATTGAGCCGGATGCGCAGGTGATGGGCGACATGATCGTCACAGACTCGCGCGCCGATGATCCTGTCCGGCCGGTGTTCCTGACGTTCGAAGGCGACCGCGCTGCGGATGAGCCGTTCGCCTACATGGTGCCGAATGTGGCGATGAACCGCGCCCTGCGCCGCAAGGCAAACGAGCTTGGCGTTTCGATCACCGATGGAATGGCAGCAACTGCCATCCACAACGAACCTGCGGCCATGAATGTGACATTGGCCAATGGTGATGAAGTATCCGTCAAATTGCTGGTCGCCGCCGATGGCGTGAAGTCAAAACTGCGCGATATGGCGGGCATCAAAGTTGTACATTTTGATTACGGCCAATCCGGCATCGTCGTCGAAGTGGCGCATGAGCGCCCGCACAATGGCCGCGCCGAAGAGCATTTCATGCCGGGCGGCCCTTTTGCCATCTTGCCGCTCAAAGGCAATCGCTCATCATTGGTCTGGACCGAGCGCACCGCCGAGGCTGACCGTCTGGTTGCTTCCGACCCGCTGGTCTTCGATACCGAACTTGAACGCCGCTTCGGCCACAGGCTTGGCGAGATCAAGGTCGACTCCAGGCCGAAAGCCTTCCCGCTGGGCTTGACGCTGGCGCGCGAGTTTATCAAGCCACGTCTGGCGCTGATTGGCGATGCCGCCCACGGCATTCATCCCATCTCCGGCCAAGGCCTCAACCTCGGCTTCCGCGACGTTGCCGCACTGGCAGAAACCGTCGTTGATGCGCTGAGATTGGGCCAGGACATCGGCCAATTGGACGTACTCGAGCGCTATCAGGAATGGCGCCGGTTTGACACGGTGCGCACCGGCATCACCACCGACGTACTCAACCGCATGTTCTCCAACGACATCGCACCACTTCGCTTTGTCCGCGACATCGGACTGGGACTGGTAGACCGCATGCCGCGCCTGAAGGAATTCTTCATCCAGCAGGCGTCCGGCATCGTTCCCGGCGCGCCGAAGCTGTTGAAGGGTGAGGCGATCTGAAACAAAGTCGCAAAAATTCATTTTGATGAGTCAAATGGTGTGATTTTCGAGAACCGGAGCGGAGCGTACTTCTAGGGCCCCCGCCAGCGGCTTGCCGCTTAAGGGCGGGGAATTTTGGCGGAGCGTACTCTTGTCCGTGAGCACCGGAAGCGCAGAAAATCGCATCAGTTGGCCATCAAAGTGGATTTTGATCAGTGCGCGGCGACGCCATCGTAGGCCATGTTGCCCCAGACTGATTTGACCTGCGCATCACGGCCGCAGCCTTTGCGGTAGCGCTTGTAAGCCTCTGACTGCTTGATGTAGCCAAAGCGTGTCAGCGTGCTGTCACTGCCCAGATAATAGTTCTGGTGATAGTCTTCCGCATTGCCAAATGTAGTAAACCCGATCACAGGCGTGACAATATTCTTGCCCAGCGCCTTTTCTGCTTCCGCGAAAGCCTTTTTGGCAGCGGCCTTCTGCGCATCGCCAATCGGGAACACTGCCGAGACGTAAGACGGGCCGCGGTCACAGAACTGCCCGCCTGCATCAGTGACGTCAATGGTGCGCAAAAATATCGAAACGAGGCTTCCGTAAGAAACAACCGCAGGGTCAAACTCGACCTTGACTGCCTCCGTATATCCGGAGTGGCTTTCGTAAGTCGGGTTCTTCTTGGTACCGCCAGCATAGCCGGAGACGGTTGACGTTACGCCTTTGACATTGTCCATGTCACTTTCAACGCACCAGAAACAGCCACCGGCAAAAACTGCAGTTTCCGCAAATGATGGCGTGGTTGTCACAAGCGGCGTTGCGAGGAGGAGGGCGGCGGCAAGTTTGGTCTTGAGCATGAAAGTCTCCATTGGTTTCAACGCGACACTAATGCACGCAATGTCCGCAGTGAAATCACAGTTCCACACAATCAGGTGAAGTTTGCGTGTTCACCTAAAGACGCCGTTGACGTGGTTATGAAAAACGCCATGTTGCCGTCGCAACGTTGGTTTACAGGGCATTGCGCCTTGGACCATGAACCCAATCCAATCAGGAGACACCCATGAGACGCCACGCAACTGCCATATGGTCCGGAGATTTGAAATCCGGTACAGGCTCCCTGTCCTCCCAGAGCGGTGCCTTGGCCGCACTTGCCTATTCCTTCAACGCCCGGTTCGTCGATGAAACCGGCAAGTCCGGCACCAACCCGGAAGAATTGCTCGGCGCGGCGCATGCCGGTTGCTTTGCCATGCAGCTTTCACACTTTCTCGCCGAAAACGGCACTCCAGCGGCCAAGCTGGATGTGACCGCAACCGTCGAACTCATCCCCGGCAAAGGCATAACCGGCAGCGCCCTGTCGCTGACGGGTGATGTGCCAGGCATTGCCGATGAGAAATTCCAGGAACTGGCGGCCAAGGCCAAGGCAGAGTGTCCGGTGTCACAGGCACTCGGGGCAATCAATGTGACGCTTGAGGCCAAACTGGCGTAATGCAAAGGGGCGGGGCAAAAATGGTTTCGTTCAACCCGATTGCCCCGACCATCACCGGCGAGCGAGTAACGCTCCGGCCCTATCGGGCAAGCGATTTTGACCGGCTGATCGCGTTTTATCAGACCTCGCGCACGGCCTATGTCGGTGGACAGCAAACCCGCGACAAGGTCTGGCGCGACTTATGCTACGACGCCGGACAATGGTCGCTGCTCGGCTTCGGCACCTGGGCGATCCAAGAGCGCGCCACGGGCGAGTTTGCCGGACAGGCAGGACTGAACCTGCCCAGCGACTACCCGGAGGTGGAACTTGGCTGGATCCTCTTTGAAGCGTTCGAGGGCAAAGGCTATGCCTTGGAGGCCACCCGTATGGCGAAGGACTTTGCCTTTTCGAGGCGCGGCATGACCACACTCGTCAGCTACATCGACCCGGACAATGCCCGCTCGATCCGTCTTGCCGAACGGCTCGGTGCTGTCCGCGACTTGCACGCCAAAACGCCCCACGGCGAGCCCTGTCTGGTCTATCGACACTCGCGCTGACCGGCTTGCGCCACAACCCGAAATGAGTGTTAATCACATATCCAGATCAAGGGCGGGGGAACACTCATGGTGATTCGGCTGGTTGTTGCGATAGTGTTTTTCGCCGTTGCACTGATGGGTCCCGCACAGGCGCAGGACAGCGCGGCAAACCTCGAAAGCATCCATATGGAACTGCGCGCCATGAAGGACCGCGCCGTTGAGGCCGTCAACAAGAGGAACGTGGAAGCGCTTCTGAATGAGGTAAGCCCGGCGATCCGCTTCACTGCAATGAACAATGAAATCGTGCGCGGCCATGATGGCTTGCGCGTCTACTACACAAAGATGATGGAAGGCGCGAGCCGGATCGTCGAGGACATGTCGATCAACGGCGAGCCGGATGAACTGGCGTTGCTGTTCGCCGACAACAGAATCGCAACCGCCACCGGCACTTCAGAAGCCTACTTCAAGATCAAGGGCGGCCTGACCTTCACTGCGCCGCTGCGATGGACTGCGACAATGGAGAATACCGGCGGCAAATGGACCATCGCCGCCATCCACTTTTCAGCCAACATGTTCGACAATCCGCTGATGACTGCGGCAAGCGGATTTTGGAAATGGGTTGCCGCAGGTGTCGCCATCGCAGGTCTCATCCTTGGCTATCTTCTTGGGCGCCGCAAGGCGAAGGCCGCCTGAGCGATGCGGCACGGCGTGATCGCAGATTGCCCGCCCAACTGGTACCTGCTTGCGCTGAGCCGCGACCTCAACAGAGGCGCGGTCGTCACAAGCCGCCTTGCCGGTCGCGAGATCGTGCTGTTCCGCGGCAGCGACACCGGAATCGTCACGGCGTTTGAATCACACTGCGCCCACATGGGCTGCCACCTCAAGCACGGCACCGTGGTCGGCGATGGTCTGCAATGCGCGCTGCATCACCGCGTCATCACACCCTCCGGCCATTTCACCAAGCCGGATGGCTCGATTTACGCAGGGCTGAGACAGCGGCGGCTGCCGGTGCGTGAAACTTTCGGCGGCATTTTTGTCTGCAACGGAGCTGAGGCCGAGTGCCCATTCCCCGCGCCGGAAATCTGCGGGCTTGGCGACATCGCCGTCGCACCAATGCGCGGACAAACGCTGCCGCTGCCCTGGTCGACATTCATCGCCAACGGCATGGATGTCGAGCATCTGCAATCGGTACACGACCGCCGCCTTCTGGAGCCGCCGGTCTTTGAAATGATTGACGAAAAGTCTGTGCGTGTCAGCTACAGATCGGTACCAACGGGAAGAAGTCTTGGCGACAGGGTGATGACTTGGCTTGCGAAAGATGGTGTCCACGGCCGAATCACCTGCATCGGTGGCACGATGATGCTGGTTGAAAGCAGGGCCGGAAACAATTGCGCGTTTATCCTGTTGTCGATGGTTCCTGAAGGCGACGGCACCACCACCTTGCGCGGTCTTGTCGGCGTGCCGTCGCGTGGCGGAAAACTCGCCGGTGCGCTCAGGGCGCGCGTGTCCGCCTGGCTGTTCCACGCCTTTCTCAGCAAGGACATCGGTGTGCTCGACGCCATGAAATTGCACGCGCCCTACCATGAGAATTCGCAAGGCGACGGCTTCACCCGCCAGTTGTTCGCATTTCTGAGTGAACTGCCGAACGCAAATCTTGAACCAGTGCCCTCGCAACCTGCCGCACTTCAACTGGTGGAAAAAGCATCATGAGTGTCGAAGCGCTGCCGCAAACGCGCAGTTTCAGCCTTACAAATACCGCGCTGGTGTTCATCACGGCATCCCTGTGCTGCGCCTGCCTATGGCTTGCGTCGCAGCCAATTGCGCCCATTGTGCGCCTAGCAGCGGCGGTTGCTTTCGGCTTCCTCAACAACACGATGTTTTCGCTCACGCACGAGGCCGTGCACGGCATGCTGCATCAAAACCGCACCGTCAACGAGGCGCTGGCCCGCGTCACCTGCGCCTTCTTCCCGACATCGTTCACCTTGCAGCGCAATTCGCATCTGACGCATCACAGAAACAATCGCAGCGATATTGAGCGGTTCGACTTCTACGCAGCGGGCGACAATCATGTCCTGAAAACCGCCCAATGGTACAGCATTCTCACCGGCCTTTACTGGGTGATGATCCCCGTCTTTGCCATCATCTATTCGCTGCTGGCCGAAATTGTCCCTTGGCGGAAGCTGATCCTGCGCAGCGACCGGTTCGGCGCACAGACCAGCGCGCTTCCCTACCTCGACGCCCTCCAAGCAATCCCGATCTGGCGCATCAGGCTGGACATGGTGATCGTAATAATCATCCAGTCAGTCATCATCTGGGCACTTGGCATCAACCTGACAGGCTGGCTTCTGTGCTACGCCTGTTTCGCCCTGTTCTGGAGCTCGCTGCAATATGCCGACCACGCCTTCTCGCGCCTCGACCGCGAAGAGGGAGCGTGGAACTTGCGCGTCAGCCCGCTCGTCCGCGCTCTGTTCCTCAACTACCACTTCCACCTCTGCCACCACCGCCAGACCAGCATCCGCTGGCACCAACTGCCATTGGCTCAGCAACAAGATGATCCGCACGTCGATTATTGGCGCATTTTGTATCTGATGTGGGCCGGACCCCGCGCCCTGCCCGGTTCCGGGATTTCGCCCGCAGAGCAGCGCTTTCATGACCTGACTGTAAATCTCTTCCTCTCCGGCATTTTCGCGGCGATTTTTGTGCTGATCTACAGCACAGGCGACTGGCTCTACAGGTCAGCGGCAAACCCGGTTGACCTGTCGCTGGCGGCAGACAATCTAATCCCCTTCGTGCCGCAAGCGGCGCTGATCTACCTCACCATATCGCCCTTGCTGCTCATTGCGCCGTTCCTGATAAAAACGCC
>JANPEK010000047.1:0-4426 GCA_031422915.1 Phyllobacteriaceae bacterium
CGGTGGTCCGGGGCGGAAGGGGCTGATGCGGGTTGGTTTGTAAGGGGCTTTGGATGCCAGAAACATGTCACGCTGCGCGCGCCATCTTGCCAAGCGGCGGGCTTGGCGGGGCAAGTCGTTGAGCGCGTGACGCATGGCGCGCAGGCGGTTGAAGAGGAGGGTTGCGTTGATGGGGGTAGCTGCGAGTTGGGCTTGGTAATGGGCTTCGGCCGCATTGAACGACAGGACTTCGTGCATCGAGCCGGCTTCGTTGAGTTCTTTTTCCCAAGCCTCTTAGTCGAAATGTTTGAGCGGGTCGATGAGTTGGAACGATGGCGTGTGCGATCCGGTGGCGGAGGCGAAGGATGCAAAGAATGTGGGGAGCGGGCGGGACGGGCGGAATTTGATGATGATGCCGCGTGCGGCGATGACGATGAGGCGGCGGATGGCGGATTCTGCCGGGCGCAGGATGAGGAGGATGGCTGCGTAGAGGTGGCGTGGGAGGGTGAAGGTGGCGGGTGTGTTTGAGTTTGCATTGCCCTGGTCCAGCGGCAGTCCCCTCTCCGTCGGCTTCGCCGACACCTCTCCCCGCTCGCGGGGCGAGGTTAAAAGCTCGGCGCTTGATTTAACCTCGCCCCTTTGGGGGTCCGAAGGACGGGCGAGACCCGTGGCTCGCCCCGGTATGGTGTCGGCGAAGCCGACGGAGAGGGGGCTGCTGCCGGAAACGGGGCTGCTGCCAACGCCGACACTGCGCAGCATCGCGAACAGCTCGGCGATGATGCCGAGCAGTAGCGCGTGGTTGCGGGTGATGGCCATTTCCCAGTTCAATGCTTTTGGTTCCCATGTTGAATACGATGGGAATTATCAGGCGGGATTTGGGCGGGTGGATAAGTTTCCCGAAATTTGCTTTCGCAAGGCCGCGTGGCGGGAAGAAAGATCGGGGACAGTTCACTTAATTCCGGATGCAGGTGTGGCAATTTTCTGCATTATATCAATGAATTAAGTGAACTGTCTCCGAATTTCTGCCAACAGCAATTGACGCGACGGCGATGCGGGATCGTGGTTTTTGGCAGGTGGATAGATTTATTTTGGAGGTTTCTGGCGGCGACCGAATTTCGGAGACAGTGCAGCCAATTGCAGCGAGGGTTGAAGTTTGCTGGCGGCGACCGAATTTCGGAGACAGTGCAGCCAATTGCAGCGACGTCTGCGCGCTCTCGGTGGGCGATGCGGGTAGCAATTGGCAGCACAGTCACCGCAATTCTGCCTGCGGGAGGTCCCTAATTCCGGAGACAGTGCAGCCAATTGCAGCGACGCCTGCGCGCTATCGGTGGGCGATGCGGGTGGCAATTGGCAGCACAGTCACCGCAATTCTGCTTGCGGGAGGTCCCTAATTCCGGAGACAGTGCAGCCAATTGCAGCGACGTCTGTGCGCTATCGGTGGGCTATGCGGGTAGCAATTGGCGGCACAGTCACCGCAATTCCAGCAAGCGCTTCATGTTGACCGTTGGATCGGCCAAATCTGCTGGCGCTGGCTTGAGGCGTTTGGCGATGATCAATTCAGCGAGGCGGATGTCTTTGGCGACCGTGTTGCCGGGGCCTATTGCGCTGGCGGCGACGAGGCGGTGGTCTTTTGCCATGTGGAAGAGAATGAAGGCGTTGTCTGACAGGTTGCGGCGGACTGTGGTTGTGCCTTCGTCTTGCAGGCCGGCGATTTGCATTGTCAGGTCGTATTGGTCGGACCAGAACCATGGGACCGTGACCAATTGCTCGCTTTTGCCAAGCATGTTGGCGGCGGCGAGGTTGCCTTGGTCTTGTGCGCTGCGCCAGCTTTCCAAACGGACGCGGCGGCCGCCGTAGACGGTGAGCGGGAAGGAGACGCAGTCGCCTGCGGCGTAGATGTCCGGATCTGTGGTGCGCAGCTGGTCATCGACGGCGATGCCGTTTTCGATGAGCAGGCCTGCGTTTTCGGCGAGGTCTGTGACCGGGACAGCGCCTATGCCGACGAGGACGAGATCGCCTGTTAGGGCGCTGCCGTCAGACAGCATGACGGCGATTTTGGTCCCGCGCTGTTCAAAGCCGGTGAGGCCGGTGGAGCAGCGGATGTCGACGCCCTCGGCTTTGTGGCGGTTGGCGACAATTTGGGCGATTTCTTCCGGAACGCCGCGTGACAGGATGCGCGGAAGGCCTTCCATGACGGTGACCGATGCGCCGCGCTTGCGGGCGCTGGCGGCGACTTCGAGGCCAATGAAACCGCCGCCGATGATGATGATATGGCGGCGTTCGCTCAAGGCCGCGCGCAGGGCGAGCGAATCCTCGTAGGTGCGCAGATAGCGGACTTTCGGAGAGTCTGACCCCGGAATGTTGAGGCGGCGCGGGAGGGCGCCGGTGGCGAGCAGGAGTTTGTTGTAGGCAATTGTGCGACCGTCGGCGAGGGTGACTGTGTGCCGTGCCCTGTCGATGGACCGGGCTGCGACACCGGCGATCAGCTCGACGTTGATTGATTTGAGGGTGGCCGCGTCTGTCAGGAACGGCGGCTGTGGATGGTCCGTGTCGGTGATAACCGCCTTGGACAGAGGCGGCCGGTCATAGGGCGCGTGGATTTCGCCGGTGATGAGCGTGATTGGCCCATCAAAGCGGTTTTCACGCAAGGCGACTGCGGCGCGGGAACCGGCCTTGCCGCCGCCGATGATGACCATGCCCGCCATGATCAGGCGAGATCAATGAAGACTTTGCCGCCTTCAAGCTTGACGGGAAATGTCTTCAAATTGATGCAGGCGGGCGCGCCCTTGGCGGCACCGGTGCGGTAATCGAAACGGCCGTTGTGCTTGGGGCACTCGATGATGTAATCCATGACCAGACCGCCATCGAGCAGCACCTGCTCATGGGTGCAATTGCCGGCGGTGGCGAAAAACTCGTCATCGGGGCTGCGGTAGATGGCGTAATCCTGCCCGCCATGCTTGAAGCCGATCAGATCTTCAAGTTCGATATCGCCCTTGTCGCAGGCTTCGATCCAGTTGCTCATTTTGACGGTCCTCCTCAAAGTGCGCGGTTGTTATTCGGCGGCGGCGGTGACCGGCTGGTGGAATTCCGGCCGGTACGGTTTGGCAGTTTTCGGCAGTTCGCGCACCAGATAAACGTCTTCGCCTTTCAGCTGGCGCAGCCAGACGGGGATGATCTGGCTGTAGGCATGCCACATGGACGTGTCCGGCGCGGGCAGATCGTGGGCAATCAGCTTATGCAGCTTTGGCAGCGCGTGATAGGGGACCATCGGGAACATGTGGTGTTCGACATGATAGTTCATGTTCCAATATATGAAGCGCGAGATGGGGTTGATGTGGACAGTGCGCGAATTCATGCGGTGATCGAGGACGTCGTCGGCAAGGCCGCCATGCTGCATCAGGCCGGTCAGCACATGGTGCCAAGCGCCGTAGAGGCGCGGCGTGCCGACGAGCAAAATGGGCAGCCATGACTGGGTGTAGAATGCGAGCGCAATTGTCGCTGCGTAGATGGCGACCCAGACGCGGGCGACGAGAATGACCTTGTGCCATTCCATTTGCGGGACGTAGGTCTTTTCCGATGGCGTGACGATGCCGCAGGCGTTGATGACCATCGCCTTCCAGCCGTTGAAGGCGTCGAGGATGCCGAAAAAATTAAGCGCGACGTTGAACAGGACCGGCGGCCGCATGACGGCGATTTCGGGATCGAGGCCGATGATGATTGTATCGGTGTGGTGGCGGGTGTGGCTCCAGCGCCAGGTGGCGGGATTGCGCACGATCATGAAGCAGGCGATCTGGTAGACCGTGTCATTCATCCATGCGGTTTTGAAGGCGGTGCCGTGGCCGCACTCATGCCAGCGGGAATCTGTGGCCGAACCGTAGAGGACGCCGTAGGCAAGGAAGAAGGGAATTGACCAGAGCGACGGCCAAGCCCAAATTGCGGCGGCGGCGAAGACGAGCATCAGGCCGAGCCAGAGGATGGTGTCGCGAATGGCCGGACCGTCCGAGCGTTTCATCAGATCCTTCAGATCCTTGCGGGCAACCTCAGTATGGTACCACTCGGCGGATTTGAGGCCGCGTTCAACCGCCAACTGAGCATCGCGCCCGAGCATGCCGTAGTCGCGCGTTTGATTTGCCATGATGAAGCGTTCCCGTGTTCGGATTGCATGTAGGGCATTGACCGCAAAAACGTCAAACCCTGTGATATTTTTTCTATCATTTTCTATCATGATGTGTATGAAGTGTGTTGATGCAGAGCGGGGAGGAAGCACGATGGGATCACGTCCGACAATTGCCGATGTGGCGGCCAAATCCGGGGTGAGCGTTGCGACGGTTGACCGCGTGCTGAACGGGCGGCACCCGGTGCGCGGGGAGACTTCGCGGCGGGTTTATGAGGCGGCGACGGCTATTGGCTATCATGCGGCGGGGCTGATCCGGCAGCGCATCCATGC
>JANPEK010000048.1:0-13088 GCA_031422915.1 Phyllobacteriaceae bacterium
GGCGATGCTTTTAGGGTTAGCCGCAGGCGCAATCGGCTTTGCCATGTATGGCTATGCGCCGACGGGCGGGCTGTTCCTGATCGGGGTTCCGGTGATGGCACTGTGGGGCTTTGCGCAGCCGTCGATGTCGGCGCTGATGAGTGCGCGGGTGGAGGCCGATGAGCAAGGCAAGCTGCAGGGCGCGGCGGCCAGCCTGATGGCGCTGTCCGGACTTGCCGGGCCTTGGGTGTTTGCGCTGTCGTTTGCCTATGCGATTGACCCGGCGAAAGGGTTGATGGTGCCGGGTGTGCCGTTCTATCTTGCAGCGCTGGCGTTGGTGGCGGCGTTTGTGATCGGGCTCGGCATTGTGCGCAAACTGTGACGCTTGCGTGCGCGGTGGCGGCGTGGTGTGTTGTTGCGTGATTGATGATGGAGGCTCTGCGATGCGATTGGCGGTCACCCTTTTTGCTTTGCTTTTGGCCATTGGGACGGCGGCGGCGAGCCCGTACAAAGACATCAGGGATACTGCGGTTTACTGCTCGAACGGGCTGAAGTGCGACCTGTCGCTGATGGCGAAAGGCACGCCGCGCGGGCTCTATTCGGTCGCCCTGTCACGCAAGTCGGGACCGGACACGAAGATCGCGCTGGTGATCAGGGCGACTTCGGCGCTGGTTACATCAAGTGATGTCGTGTTCCTGGTGGATGGAGAGGAAGCGCTCCGGATGCCAGTCGCGGAGTTCGACCTTTATCCTGACAATTACGAGTATACTGCCAAGGAGCCCGATGCCGGACGCAAGTTGTTTGCTTTGATCAAGGACGCCTCTTCGCTCAGCGTTGCCTTCAATACAGACGGCCCTTCGACGACCGGGTTTTCGCTTTCCGGTGTTGCCGGTGCCGGGCTGTACATGGACGAGGTGCAAGGGCGGCTGGATGCCAGGGATGCGCTGGTGCGCGTCGGGGGCAAAGACACACCGCCATCGCCGGTGCGCGACATCTCGGCGTTTGAAGACTTGCCCGCAGTGCTGCGACCGGATTTTGAGGGCGAGGATGGCGCGTGCGCGTTCTTTGACAAGAACAGGTTCAAATTCGGCACGGGTTTTGCTGTCAGTCTGCCGGACGATGTCGAGCTTTACGTCCTGCCCTGCACGGACGGCGGCGCGTATAACCAGCCTTATGCGCTTTATCAGATCAGTTCGGGCGCTTTGTCGGAGGTGTCTTTGCCCACAATGACAGACGAAGGACCCTCCACGATTTCCGGTGCCACCAATGTTGACTGGGATCAGCCGACGAAAACATTGACAGCATTTGATAAGGGTCGCGGCATTGGCGACTGCGGCGCGTTCGACAAATGGAAGCTTCGCGATGCGCCGGGCGAGGCGAGTTTTGCACTGTTGGAATCACGCGCCAAGGATGAGTGCGACGGGACCGGCGAGGGCGGGCCGGAGACGTGGCCGCTGTTGTGGCCGAAGAGTTAAGGTCTGCAGGACATTGATGATGCGCAACACATATCGCGCGAACGTGACTTGACGCCTAATGGCTGCGGTCTAGGTTCCCAATTGAAGCGGACATTCCTAGTGGAGCCCAAGCCATGAAACTTTATGTGAAACATTTGATGTCGACGGCAATTCTGGCAGCGTTTTTGGCAACGCCGGTATTTGCAGCCGGCGATGCGCCTGCGGAAGACGCAGGTGCCTCGATGACCAAGGAGCAGAAGGCCGAGAAAAAGTGCAAGGATACGGAAGGCAAGGTCTGGGACAAGAAAAAGAAGGAATGCGTCAGCGCGCAGGAAGGCTCGCTGGACATTGATTCCATTTATGAGACTGCCCGCTACGTTGCCAAGGAAGGTCGCTATGACGAGGCGATCGTGCTGCTTTATCCAATCTCCGACAGCCAGGACAAGCGCGTCCTGAACTATCTTGGTTATTCATGGCGCAAGTCCGGACACATTGATCTCGGGCTTAAGTATTACCATCAGGCGCTGGCAATTGACCCCGATTACGTTTTGGTGCGCGAGTATCTTGGTGAAGCCCTGATCCAGAAGGGTGATATCGCCGGTGCCAAGGCGCAATTGGTTGAGATCGAAACTCGTTGCGGCGTGACCTGCGAGCCTTATGTTGAGCTTCGAAAAGAGCTGGCGAAGGTCAATGCGATCTGAGGGTAAGAACGCGCAGTCATTCGGGCTGGCGTTCGGGCCAGCCCTTCTCCCTCGCAATCGCCGCCAGCGTCATCTCCGTCCATTCCTTGCCGACATGCTCTGCAAAATGCGCTTCCAATTCACCGGTTGACAGGCCGAGCTCGCGGAAGCCTGTGAGGTAATTCCACAGCCTGTCCTCCCAGATGTTGCGGTATGGCACTCCGGTTGGCCTTGCGAAGCGGTGAGTCCAGCGCAGGAATGGCAGGCACAGTGTGCGACCGCCGTGCTGGCGGAATTTTTCGTGGATGTAGAATTCCTCACCGCCGAAGCCGCGAAAATCAGGGTTGAAGCGCGGCCAGGCGGCTTTGCGGCAGGCGAACAGGCCCATGCCCTGCATCGGAATGTCGAACGGAGCAGCGTTCGGGTCCATGCCGCGCGGATCAAGGCCCCAGACACCATACATGCCGCTGCTCCATTTCGGGTCGAAATGGGTTTGCACTGATTGCAGATCATCAAGCAGGAGCGGACCCTGAATGAGGTCGAGTGATTGCGGATTGCTTGCAAAGTGATGCGCCAGCCGCAGCAACGCACCCGGCACGATCAGCACGTGGCAATCGATGCACAGGACAATGTTGTTGCGCGCTTCCTCGAATATCCGCTGTTTGGCCCCGGCAGAGCCGGTTCGCGCCTGTTCAGCGACATAGCGGCAGCCGGGCACTTGGGCGCAGAGTTCCTGCAAGGGTATCGCGCAGGCTCCGGTCGGGTTGTTGTCTACCACAATGAATTCAGCAGTGGCGCAGACGTCGCGATGGAAGAGGCGCAGTGCCTGAAGCGAGAAGTAGACACCGTCATAATCATCGTAGGTTGGCATGCCGATGGTGAACTTCGGCAAGTCATTGAGCGATGGTCTGTCATCTTCGCGAGGTGCAGGCGGCAGTTGGCTGGTACCCATGGTTCACCTGAATATTCCACGCCCTGCGAAAATTCTAGCAGCAGTGACTGGTGGCTGCAATTGCCGTTGCGTCTCTGGCAGTGGCTGCAATTTTTAAGGTGAAATTTTCCGTGAAAGCGGCTATGCATGGTTAAAGATCAACGAGCGCGGTTCCCGTATTCGGTTTCGGGGGCCGTTTTTATTTGTCCCGACGGGACCAAAAGCAACAGGAAAGGCCGGGTCTATGGATAAGGTTCCAATGACGGCACCAGGATTTGTCAAGTTGAAGGAAGAGCTGCGCTGGCGCCAGCAGGAAGAGCGGCCGCGCATCATTGAGGCGAGTGCCGAGGCGCGCTCGCACGGCGACCTGTCCGAAAACGCGGAGTATCATGCAGCCAAGGAAGCGCAGTCGATGAATGAGGGACGCGTTGGCGAACTCGAAGATTTCATCGCGCGCGCCGAAGTGATTGATGTTGCCAAGCTGAGCGGCACCAAGGTCAAATTCGGTGCGACAGTCACGCTGATTGACGAAGATACGGAAGAAAAGAAGGTCTACCAGATCGTCGGCGATCAGGAGGCGGACCCGAAGGCCGGGCGCATTTCGATATCCTCGCCGATCTCAAGGGCACTGATCGGCAAGACGGAGGGTGACACGATTGAGGTGCTGGCTCCCGGCGGTGCGCGCGGCTATCAGATTTTGACCGTCAAGTTCGCCTGATCCGCCGGTTTGACTGCGCCATGCGCCGCTACGCCGATATTCAAGACACGCACATCATCGCGCCGAACTTCAAGAAGCGCCTGTCCGGTGTGACCTCGACCGTTGTTCAGTTGGTGCCCAAACAGCGCCGGATGGGCGTCAAGATTGCCTCGCTTGCGCCGGAAGGATTGCCTGATGAGGTTGTTTGCGTACGGTTCCGTGATTTGTGGCGACTTTGGTTCAAACCGAAGGGCGCGGACAGGCGCGTCTGGCACGCACGGCGCAACACGGAAATGCTGCCGGGAATCATCCTGCGCGATGTCTTGCGGATGCCTCTGAAACTGGTGTTCACCTCGGCCGCGCAGCGCGACCATCGCGGCTTTACCAAATGGCTGATCGCGAAGATGGACGCCGTTATCGCAACGAGCGCGCAAGCGGCGGCGTTTCTGCAGGTGCCGAACACAATCATCATGCATGGCATTGATACAGACCGTTTTACACCCCCTGCCGAAAAGGCCGGGGCGAAGCGGGTGCTGGGGTTTGAGCCGGCAATGAAGCTCGTCGGCTGCTTCGGTCGCATCCGCGAGAACAAGGGCACGGACCGGTTTGTAGATTCTATGGTTGCGATATTGCCAAAGCATCCGGATTGGACAGCCGTGGTGACAGGCCGGGTGACGGTCGAGAACCGGACATTTGCTGACGGGTTGTTATCGAAAATCGCCGCTGCCGGAATGCAGGAGCGCATCCGTTTTGTCGGCGAGGTGGATGATGTGTTGCCTTGGTATCAGGCGCTTGATCTTTTTGCCGCGCCGCAGCGGTGGGAGGGGTTTGGCCTGACACCACTGGAAGCCATGGCCTGCGGCGTACCGGTCGCGGCGACAAAAGTTGGTGCGTTTGAGGATTTGATCGTCAATGAAGCAACTGGTCTTGTGGTGGAGAACGATGACAGGGCGATTGAAAGCGCCCTTGCCCGCTTGATCGGGAATGATGCGCTGCGGGCTGAAATGGCTGCAAATTGCAGGGCGCATGTGCTTAAAACTTTCATGCTTGAGCGCGAAGCGGCACAAATCAATGCGATTTACGAGCGTTTGCTGCATCCGGCGTGATTCCTGTGAGTCTGCGATAGTCTCTGAACAGCAATCCGCATGTGGAAAGCTTGATGCCATGCCTTGAAAAATTTGCATGGCTGGGCCACTTTGTTCTGCAGAAATGCAAACGATCCTTATCACGGGTCTATGCCCATTCCCGTTAGCTCAGGTTGTCTTTATGCCGTCGATCCACGCGCCCGTCATTATCATTGGTTCCGGTCCGGCCGGTTACACTGCCGCGATTTATGCGGCGCGCGCAATGGTCCGGCCCATTTTGATCGCCGGATTGCAGCAGGGCGGGCAGCTGACGATCACCACCGATGTCGAAAACTATCCGGGCTTTGCCGAGCCGATCCAGGGGCCGTGGCTGGTCGAGCAGATGCGGCTGCAGGCCGAGCATGTCGGTGCAGAAATCGTGTCGGACATTGTGACCGAGGTCGATATTGCCAAGCGGCCGTTCCGGCTGAAGTGCGATAGCGGCGCGGAATACAGCTGCGATACGCTGATCGTGGCGACTGGCGCACAGGCGAAATGGCTGGGGCTGCCGTCCGAGCAGAAATATTCCGGATACGGTGTTTCGGCGTGCGCCACATGCGACGGGTTCTTTTATCGCGGCAAGGATGTGGTCGTTGTCGGCGGTGGCAATACTGCGGTTGAGGAAGCAATTTACCTGTCGCATATCGCCAAGTCGGTCACCGTTGTGCACCGCCGCGATGAATTCCGCGCCGAGCGCATCATGCAGGACCGGCTGTTTGCCAAGCCGAACATCAAGGTGATCTGGAACAGCGCGATTGACGAGATCACCGGCACGGATGGGTTTCCTGCCTCGGTGACCGGTGTGCGTCTGAAGAATGTGCAGAGCAATGAGCTGACGGAGCTAAAGGTTGACGGCGTGTTCATCGCCATTGGCCATGCGCCTGCGGTGGAGCTGTTCAAGGGCAAACTGCGCCAAAAGCCGAACGGCTATCTGTGGACCGTGCCGGGTTCGACTGCGACCGATGTGCCCGGCGTGTTTGCAGCCGGCGATGTGGCTGACGACATCTACCGTCAGGCGGTGACCGCCGCAGGGCTTGGCTGCATGGCGGCGCTTGAGGCTGAGAAATATCTGGCGGCGATGCCTGTGCGCCAGCAGGCAGCGGCCGAGTAACTTCGACGACCGGCCCTTGGAGCAAAGTGCGTTATCATTTCATGAGAACACGCTTTGCTCCAAGTCTTTGTATCGTCGCATTATCCTTAATCGCTTGATGTGCCATCAAGCTTGGAAATGCTCTAATGGGCAACGGGGAGGATTTCATGCCGCTGGACTGGGACAAGTTACGGATTTTCCATGCGGCGGCGGAAGCTGGGTCGTTCACCCATGCGGCTGAGAAGCTTCATCTGTCGCAGTCGGCGATTTCGCGTCAGGTTTCGGCGCTGGAGCATGATGTCGGCGTTGCGCTGTTCAACCGCCATGCGCGCGGCCTGATCCTGACAGAACAGGGTGAGTTTCTGTTTCGCACTGCGCATGATGTCTTGCTCAAGCTTGAGAATGTGCGTGTGCGCCTGAGCGAAAGCAAGGATACGCCGACAGGCAAGCTGCGCGTCACGACGACGGTCGGGCTCGGCCAAGGCTGGCTTGCCGACCGCGCGCCGGAATTTATCGAGCAGTATCCGGACATGCAGTTGCAGCTGATTTTCGACAATGAAGAACTGGATCTCAACCTCCGTCACGCCGATTGCGCCATTCGCCTGCGCCAGCCGCAGCAGCCGGACTTGATCCAGAAGCGTCTGTTCACCGTGCATTTCCACGCCTACGCGACGGCGGCCTACGTCAACCGCTTTGGCAAACCGACAAGTCTGGACGAACTTGACCAGCACCGTCTGGTAACGTTCGGCGAACCTGCGCCGCAGTATCTGACCAACATGAACATGCTCGAGACCATCGGCAAACCAGACGGCGAGCCGCGCATTCCGGTGTTGCAGGTCAACTCGCTGCTGTCAGTGAAGAAAGCCGTGCAGCGCAGCGTCGGGCTTGCGCTGCTGCCGGACTATATGGTCGACAAGGAGTCCGGCCTGCAACAGATTATGCTCGATATGGAAATGCCCTCGTTTGACACCTATTTCTGCTATCCAGAGGCCTTGAAGAACGCGGCGAAGCTGAATGCGTTCCGGGACTTTTTGTTCGCCAAAGCAAGGGCTTGGAGCTTTTAGGCGCGCAGGAACGGCACGCCTGCAAACGCTTGCAGAAAAAGCGCAGCCACAATCACGATGGATGCCAGAGCGCCAATCATCACCACGCGCCGGTCCGGCCAAACCCACGCCAGCAGCGGCAGCGCTTGGGCAATGTGCAGCGCGGCAAAGTGGGAGACGCGCAGATCGCCGCCGGTTGTTGACCAGTGGAAGAAGGGCAGGCCGGTGGCGTCTGTCAGGTCGCCGCCGATTGAATGGCCCGTGCGCGACGACATGTATCCGGCAACGATGGTGGTCAATATGCCCGAGAGGATGAAGCCTGTGCCGGTGGCAAACTGCATGATGCCCGGTGCAGATTTAAGGATGCGCCAGCCGATGTAGATTGTCAGCGCTGTGAGGCTGACCGCAACAACGCCCATCACCGGATAGATGGCCATCGCGAGCGGATCGGTGCGGTTGAAATGCGAGGCCGAGCCTTGCGCGGCGTAACCTGCAATCCAGATCATCTCGATAATGGAACTGACTGCGAAAATGCGGGTTGCGCGACTAATGCTATTGCTTGCCAAATCTGCTGGTGTGAGCAGGGTCAATCCCCAGCCAAGCGTTGCGGCGTGAACGCCGAGCGACAAAAAGAACTTTGCCGGTTTTTCCCAGACGCTGACGCCGTTGAACGGCCGGGGATCGACAAACCCCAGCGCGGTGCAGACTGCAAACGCGGCGATGAAAGTGACAGTGACGATGTAGAAGGCCGGCGCGGCGTGGCGGATGTCATGAAGGATTGATTGTTTTGGCATCGTTGAAACCAGGGTCATGCTTTTGCTCCCTTGGTCAATGCCTTGATGGCTTCAAAGGCGAGATAGCCTATCGGGCCGAACAGGAATGTCAACGGCAAGAGCGCGACCAGCGGCCAGCGCGGCAGGCCAAGTGCGTCACTTTCGCGGGCGATGCGCGAACCCATCCACAGGTCGAACGCCAAATAGTGCACCCAGCCAGCCAGCGCCGCCCAAGGCGCGGTGAACAGGAGTTGCACATCGGCCAGCGAGCCGAAGCCGCCGGGAGCATCGGCGAAGAAGAACAGGATCAGCGCGGCATAGGCGGCGGAAAACAGAACCGGCAGCCACAACCCCGCGATGGTGTCGCGCAGGAAGTTGCGTTTGAGAACCACGCCAGCGGCAAGCGTGATCCAGCCGGCAAGGGCGAGCATGTTGAATGCGGAAAACAAGGCGGTGGCGGTCATTGCAGTTTCCTTTGGCAGTTTCCTTTGGTGGCGATATCTTGACGGTGACAAGATATGGATAGGCCAGTATTTTGACACTGTCAAGATGATGCGCTATGGAAACTGCATGACTGAGAAAACCTATCATCATGGCGATTTGCGCACGGCATTGGTCCATGCCGGGCGGCGCATATTGGAGCGCGACGGGCTTGTGGCTTTGACGCTGCGCGCCTGCGCCCGCGAGGCAGGTGTTTCGCACGCCGCGCCGCAGCACCATTTTCGCAATCTCGCCGAATTGGTTGCAGCAATTGCGGCATCCGGCTTTGATAATTTTGTCACGGCACTTGATGCGAGCGCTGCAGGTGCCGGCGATGCTGACGCAAAACTGCAGGCCATGGGTATTGCCTATGTCGGCTTTGCCTTGGCGCACCCGGCGCTTTATCGCATCATGTTCGGCATTGAGGCGATGCAAAGCGAGAGCGAGGCATTCCGCACCGCGCGGGGCCGCGCGTGGGACCAGTTGCTTGGCAGTGTGGTTGCAGCGCACGGCACTTTGAGCGCGGACAGCGATGCCGTAATGATCTGGTCGCTGGTGCACGGGCACGCCATGCTGCGCCTCGCGCTGTGCATGCCCGGCGAATCCCAAGCAGACCAGATGCTGCGACACGCGCTGAGGACCGTGTCCGCAGGGTTTGACGCGCGCAAACCTGAATGACGCCGTGCAAAGCCATGCACGCTGCGCAGTGCTGCAATGCAAACTGATTGATTGAAAGCAAAGTCAACGAACGACATATAACTATCATCTCCAGCGCGCATCCCCTCCTCCCATTGGTGCGCTGTGAGTGTTCCCCTCTGGAGGTTTTGCCGGAAACGGCCAACTCCACATCTCAAAGCCGGGTTCGTCCCGGCTTTTTTTTGCCCTGAATCCTGATTGGTGTTTGCGATTGTCGCTTTTGTGTCATCACAATTGACTTCGTTGTGGTGCAGTGCAAACAGTGAATTAACGGTGCTTTTCAACAGGAAAAGTGAAACGGGAAGCCGGTGAGATGCCGGAGCCGCCCCCGCGACTGTAAGGGACACACTCCCTGCCAAATGCCACTGGGAAACCGGGAAGGCGGCAGGGCAAGCCCGAGCCAGGAGACCGGCCGTTGAATGAAACCAGCGCCCTGTGGCGCGCAGACTTGAGGGGCGGTGGGCCCCGGAAGGAACGGCATGCGTATTCTTATCGCCCTGATGGGCTTCGTTTTCTCGACTTCGGCTTTCGCCCACACCGGGCTTGGCGACACATCCGGCTTTGCGCATGGCTTGATGCACCCTGTTGGCGGGCTGGATCATGTCCTGGCGATGGTGGCTGTTGGCGTTCTGGCATTTGTGATCGGTGGACGCGCGCGATTTGCCCTGTCGCTATCGTTCATGGCGGCGATGCTGATTGGCGGTGCGCTTGGGATGTCCGGGTTCGAGCTTTCACTGGTGGAAGCCGGCATTGGTGCGTCGATTGTGGTTATTGCCGGTCTTGCAGTATTTGGCGCGGCGTTGCCGGTGTTGCCTGTTTCACTGCTGGTCGGCTTTTTTGGCCTGTTCCATGGCTTTGCGCACGGTGCAGAAATGCCAGTCGATGCGTCTGGCTTCGCATACGCGGCAGGGTTCTTTGTTGCGACCGGGCTGCTGCACGCGGCTGGCTTTGGGGCCGGTTTCGGCGTTTCGAATATGTTCGGCAAGAATGGCCGGTTGGCGGCGCGGATTGGTTCGGGCGTCATGGCGCTGGCTGGCATTGCGGTGCTTGGCGGCGCGATCTGAGCGCGCACTACAATTTCGTCATCGTCGGGCTTCAGTTCTTTGGCATAAATCTGGGTCGTCGGGACAAGCCCGACGATGACGAATTTGCTCAAAACTCATCAAGTTCACCCCTCCGCATTCCTCTTGCCATGCGCCTTAATCACGTCATCGGCCATGCGTCCTGCCAACTCCGCCATATGGTCAAAGCTCGCCGTGTAAGACGCAACGCCTGCCGTTGCAGATCTCAATTCCACGATCAGGCCGCGCAGCTCTGACTCCGGCGCGAGTGCTTCGATGACGTTCCAGCCTTCCCAGCCCTCGCGCGGGTTGAAGCCGAGAATCTGGCCGCGGCGCTGGGTCAATATGCCGGTTGCGGCCGCCATACCGCTTTCGGGCGTTACGACCTCGACCTTCATCACTGGTTCCAGCAGCACCGATCCGCACGAAGGCATCGCTTCGCGCAGACATTGTTTGGCGGCCATCTGGAAAGCCATGTCGGAGCTGTCGACGGAGTGATACGAGCCGTCCGAAAGGTTGACGGCAAGATCAACCAGCGGGAAGCCGAGCGGGCCGAACTTCAGGAAATCTCGTACGCCTTCCTCGACCGACGGGATGTAATTCTTCGGCACCACGCCGCCGGTGATCGAGTCGGTGAACTCGAAGCCTGCGCCGCGCGGCAGCGGCTTGACGTCGAGTTGCACATCGCCAAATTGGCCATGGCCGCCGGACTGTTTTTTGTGGCGGGCGCGATGGGTGGCGGATTTCGAGATCGTCTCACGCCAGGCGACCAGCGGCACCTTGGTGTCAGCGGCGATGCCATAACGGCCGGACAGCCGCTCCAGCACGACACGCAGATGCATCTCGCCCTGACCGCCCAGAATCGTCTCTGCAGTTTGTGCCGCGTGGTGGACTTGCAGCGACGGGTCTTCGTCGGCAATCTTGTGCAGGGCGGTGGACAGTTTCACCTCGTCCTTGCGCTCTTTGGGCAGAACGGACATCGACATGACCGGAGAGGGGGCTGAGGCGACCGGCACTTGTTTCGCAGCCGTCTTGCCAGCCGAAAGCGTCTGGCCGGTTTGCGCATGATCGAGCTTGCCGAGCGCGACCGTTTCGCCTGCGACGGCGGACGGCAGTTTCTTCTGCGCCATGCCGACAAGCGTGTAGACGCCCGAGATGCGCTCGGTCTGCCCGTCCGGAAGTGTCATCTCCGCCGCGTCATTTATGGTGCCGCCGAAGATGCGGGCGACGGACAGTTTGCCGGCATGCGAGGTGTGGATCGATTTGATGATTTGCGCGGTCGGGACAGTGCCGGAAATCCCCAAGCGTTTGCCCGTGACGCTGGCGTCCGGCCCCTCGTGGCGGATGGCCTTCAACAGCCGCGAGATCCCGTTGCCGCGCTCGGCTGCACCGATGAAAACGGGCATGACGAGGCCTTCGCGCAGGTCTGCTGCCAAGTCGTCGAATACCTCATCCTTGGGCGGGGCGATGTCGGTTAGCAGTTGTTCCATAAGCTCGTCGTCATGGTCGGCCAGCCGCTCCAACATTGAATAACGCGCTTCAATTTCGCGCGCGGCGTCATCGCCGGAAAGCGGGATCAGCTGCGACTCTGCATGTTCGCGGTAGACAAATGCCCGCTCCAGCGCGAGGTCAACGAAGCCGGTGGCGATGCCGTTGGTCCAGATCGGAATCTGGCGCAGCAGCATCGGTGTGCGGCTGACGGGCTGTAACAGTTTCAGCGTATCGCGCACGCTTTGGCTGGCCTTGTCGATCTTGTTCAGGAACAAAACGTGCGGAATGCCAAGATCATCAAGCCGCCGTAGCGCAAGCTGCAATGCCGGCAGCTTCTTCTCGTCGGCCTCCGCCACCACCACTGCCATGTCGGCGGCGGCAAGCACGGGCTCGGCCTCATGCGCGAACTCGACCGAGCCGGGGCAATCTACAAAGGTGATGCTCTCGCCCATGAACGCCGTGGTGGCAATGGTCGCCTCAACGCTCATCTTGTGGGCTTTGGCTTCGGGGGAATGGTCGCCGACCGTGTTGCCGGAACCGGCTGCGGCTTGTTTGGCTATTGCGCCCGTTCGGGCGAGGAGCGCTTCAAAGAGGCTGGTCTTGCCACTTGCAAAGGGTCCGACAATGGCGACGCATTTCGGACCCGTGGATCGTTCTCCGCTACGTTTTCCCATGATTTGGCCTCCTCAACCGCATGGTTCAAGGGTGGCGGCGGCCGGTCTGACGACCGTCGCAAGAAACGCTCCTCCAGCGCTCCGTGTGCATCGTTTCACCAACGGGCCAATGACGCAAGGGCACTTGGGTGGCTGCTCGTCTTGCACTTGCAAAAAATCGTGCCTATAAATTTCGTGTCGAACTTCAAGACCACACGATCTGCCCGCCTGCTTTGCTTCGGCTGCCGACGTTGAATCCGGAAATTTCGATCCCAGCCGTCCGGTGCGCCAATGCGCCGGTCAAACGTCAGCCAACCACAAGGAATACACTTTCATGGCGACAGGTACTGTCAAATGGTTCAACGGCCAAAAGGGCTATGGTTTCATTCAGCCGGATGCCGGCGGGCCGGATATTTTCGTGCACATTTCCGCCGTTGAGCGTTCGGGCATGAGCGCGTTAAACGACGGTCAGAAGGTCAACTACGAACTCACGCAAGACCGCCGCACCGGCAAGTCCTCGGCAGATCAGCTTTCTGCCGCCTGATCGCCGGGGTTTGTGGTTATGGAAAGGCGGGGCTTTGGCTCCGCTTTTTTTGTGTTTTCGACCTGACGAACGATATTGCACGCGCTGAAGAAAAACTGCCCACACTCATTCATTTGCATGACGCGACTGGTTTGCGCCGCCTGATAGTCTTATCAGCTGAGCTCGATACGCGGCTTTGTGGCTTCAGCAGAAGACGAACCCGCCTACTCGGTGCATTTGCAGATTATGAACTATCGGGGAGTCAATAGAACATGACCGTCACCGTAAATGTCGCGAGCGGCAACAGCTATGTAGGCATCCTCAATCACTTCATACTACAGAGCAGTTTTGAAACGTCGGTGGACTATAATTTTCCAAATAATACATCCACAGTGCGATGGAATCTTGCGTTT
>JANPEK010000049.1:0-2803 GCA_031422915.1 Phyllobacteriaceae bacterium
GGGGGCTTTCTCAACGACCGCTTTGGCGAGACTGCCCCTAGCTCTCGCATACGCAGCGAACGTCCGCTTCCCCCCCAAGTCCGCATAGATGGCGTCAGCCGACTGGCTCCGAACACCCTAGTCCGTGAGTCCTGCTGATCGTTTGATCACGATCGCAACCACACCTACCCGCGCCGTCTCCGAAATCTGGGAATGGGCCACGATGTCCGGCAGTTTCAACGTTGCAGCCCCTGCGGCCAGGCGGGTTGCGGTGTCGGTCAGTATGGCTTCAGCACGCCCTCCTGCCACGCCGATCGTCCGGGCCAATGCAAGAAAGTCCGCCTTGGTCAGGCGATCGTCCTTGCCGTTCAGCTTCAGCGCCATGCGGTCGGTGGCAAGACCCGGAAAAACGCGTGTGGTGACGGCATCATAGAGCGGTGCCACGCGCACCGAGGTGAAGGTTCTGGCACCGGGTTCTGCGATCTTCAGCAAGGCGAGGTTCTTGAGATGCATGTCGCCATCGGCGACCAGCCAGGCAAAGACCGCGCGCCTGAACAAGATTTCAAGATCTGCCGCCGGGTCCGTCGACAACGGACGCAGCCCTTTGGCCATCCGTTCGATGGTGCCGTCATATTTTGCAGAGGCTGGCAGATTGAGGATCGAACAGAAGTCTTCTAGCGCAAAGCGGCGCATGTCTTCAGAGCCGCGCCTGATGTCAAACCGTTCGACCAACAGTGCGGGCGGCATTCCCTCCGGCATCTCGACCAGGGCCGCGTCGGGCACCTCAAACCCGGCCATGCGCCCCAGTTCCAGACAGAGCCACTCGACAATCGGCAGGGTGGCAAACCCGCCCGTCCCGGCGGGTTTCAGGATATGCGTGAAGGAGTGACCTGTTGCCGGGACCAGCGTGCCGTCCGCGAGAAGGCTCATCGGCGCCTTGATCTGGACGCCGGACAGGCGCGGCGTCTCGGCGCGCGAGAAGACCCGCGCGAGGTTCTGCTCGAAGGTTTCCTCGATGTCTCCCCGCGCAAGGCCCGCATAGTACCCGGTAAAGCGGCCAGCATCCGCGAATGACGCCAGAGGTGTCATGAGGATGTCGGCAGGCAATGCTTCCAGTTCCGCGCGGCTCTCGACGATACTGATGTTCGACATGTAGCGACGCCCGCGCCGCAAGGCTGCGCGTTCGTCGCGATCATGAAGGACCTGCGCGAGCCATCCTTCCGGTAGCAGCGATTCAATGAAGGCGGGAAGCTTGCCGGGCGTCGTTTCCCGCACGAGAACGGGCCCCCTGCCCTTCTCGGGCTTCCAGCGCCATTCAAAGCCATTGTGGGACAACTGCCCCAAAGGGGTGCCATGCCAGGCCACGAGCAGGTCGAACGCCGCCTTGTTGACCTGGAGCTTTGCCGTGCCGGGCCGAGTCAACAGAAACCGCTCGGCACCCTCTCCCTCCCGATACCAGCCGTTCTCCCGGGCCAGCGTCCAGACCGCATCGGCAGCTGCAGTCGGTGAGCCATGCTCCTCGATCAGCCGCTCGGCCATTTGTCGGCGCAGGTCGGTGGTGACAGCGCTGGCATGTTCGCTTCTCAGCCGGAAGGCTTCGAGAAAGCGCTGCCGCGGCGAGGACACTTGCACATGGAGTTCGCCAAGGTCGTCACCGATGACGGCCGGTGCGGTCGAGGGATGCTCAGGCGCCTGATTTTGAACGATTTCAAGACTGCGCAGACGGGTGCGCTGATTTCGCCTGCCGCTGATGAACAGCCGCCCATCCTCAGTCGGTGCCAGAAGAAATGCGCTCGCCGACGAGAGGTATGCGGTCGGATAGATATAATGTGCAATGCGCACGGCATGCGCCATGACGGTCTGATCAACATCCGCACCCTGCGCAACATAGACCCCGCGGATCAGCGGGATCAACTCGCCTGCCTGCGCCCGAAGATGCGCCTGTTTGGCGTCAATGGTTTCACCGACAAGGTGGATCGACATGGCATTATTCCGCATTTCAGATGCGCCTTAATTCTCACATCATCGGATCAAGGTCAAGAATTATCTCGCATCTCAAATGCGTGATAATTCAGATCTCCGCGGCCAATTTCGTCGAGCAGAACTCTGCAGCGCTTTGACAACCAGCTCTGATTGACCATGACAAAAAGTGCGACATTCACCGAAATCTCGTTGCGCCCAGATTGCACACGACGCCCCTCAAGGCACTGATTTCACTACACTCTCTGTCCAATCCATCATCGGGGCGACAGACAGTCTATGGGGGTGATACTCTGTCATTTTTCCAGTAGTTTCAAATTGTTAGCGGGTCGTTTTACCCGCCGCCGCAATTCGCCCTTTTCGCCACTATACGACTTATCACAGACGGATTGCACAAGAAATGCCGACCATCGCAAAGCTTCCCTCAGGCTCGCGGCGCGCGCAGGTCTGTCGCAAAGGTCGCTATGTCAGCGAGACCTTTCGCGGCATGACAATTCATACCGGCCTGCGTTCAAGACCAAACGCAACATGGACAGCAAGCAAATGATCGTCAAGCGCGATCACCTGCTTCTGAGTATTCTTCATAGACACGTTTGCTGCTACGTCACCATCCGTGCATGGCGACGGCGACCATGGCTTTGTGCCGATGCTGATCAACGTTGCCCGCGAAAAGCGCGTGTCAGCCTATATCGGCCAAGGTTCCCATCGCTGGGCCGCGGTGCCCCGGTTTGATGCCGCAACGCTGTTCCGGCTGGCGCTGGACAAGGGCGGCGCAGGGGCAACCTACCATGGCGCCGCCGAAGAAAGCATTGCGCTTCGTGACATTGCCGAAGCCATAGGTCGC
>JANPEK010000050.1:0-8850 GCA_031422915.1 Phyllobacteriaceae bacterium
TCATACCCGAGTGTAGCCCGCTGCGCCTCGATGGAGCGATATACGGTCAGCAATTCCTCGGCACTGGAACAAAGCCGCATCAGCGGATTGGTCTTGAATCCAAAGCCCTCAAACGCCTTCACGATCCCCATCTGGGTCGTCTCCGGCATGGCACTCACCTCGCCCCAGGCATAGGCAAAAAACCTGAGCGGCCGGCTCGCCGTAACGGCCGAATCAAGTTGCCGCAGCGATCCTGCGGCCCCGTTGCGCGGATTGGCGATTTCCGCCTTGCCCTCGGCCCGGTGCCGCGCGTTCAGCGCCGCGAAGTCCGCGTGCGTCATATAGATCTCGCCGCGCACCTCCAGCACATCCGGGAAATCGCCTGTCAGTCTTTGCGGAATGTCCTTGATGGTCTTGGCATTGACAGTGACATTTTCCCCCACGGCCCCGTCACCCCGCGTCGCTGCCGAGACAAGCCGCCCCTGCTCATAGCGAAGAGATAGCGAAAGTCCGTCGATCTTGGGTTCGGCGGTGATGCCCAACGGCATCAACGGATCAATATTGAGAAACCGCCGCACCCTTGCAACAAAATCATGCGCATCCTGATCCGCAAACGCATTGTCCAGCGACAGCATCGGCACCTTGTGCGCAATCTTGGCGAACTTTTCCGAGACAACAAACCCGACAGACTTGGTAGGCGAATCCGCACGAACCAGATGCGGGAACTGCGCCTCGATATCCAGATTCCGCCGCCGCAACGCGTCATACTCGAAGTCAGGAATCTCCGGCGCGTCATTGCCATGATACGCCCGGTCATGCCGCACGATTTCATTGGCAAGGTCCGCGAGTTCTTCTGCGGCTTGGGCGTCGGTCAGTTGGTCAACGGGACGTGTCTTGGGTGGCATGCTGGGCGCTCTTGTGGCGGGTTATCGGAAGCATAATCTCGACCCTTAGCGCTGCCCCTCATCCGACCCTATCGGGCCACCTTCTCCCCGCAAGTGGCGGGGAGAAGGGAATTGCTACCCTTTGCGATTAGCGTCCTTCTCCTCGCCTCTTGCGGGGAGAAGGTGGCCCGATAGGGTCGGATGAGGGGCAGCGCCAACGGTGCAAGAGGAGGCTCCACTACTATCAATCTAACCCGAATCCACCGCCGCTCAAATCGAAAAAGAAGCATTCTCTTTCATCAGCCGCTCCGCCGCCGCGCGGGCCTCGCTGGTGATCTCCGCGCCGGACAGCATCCGCGCGATCTCTTCCAACCGTTCGCCGCGATCCATCACAGAAACACTGGTCGCCATCTTGCCGCCGCTCTCGGCTTTGGCGATCAGGAAATGCGTGTCCGACCGCGCCGCCACCTGCGGCGCGTGGGTGACCGAAAGCACTTGCACCTTTTGCGCCAACCGTTTCAGCCGCTGGCCAATCGCATCTGCCACCGCGCCGCCAACGCCGGTATCAATCTCGTCAAACACCAGCGTCGGCGCAGAGCCCCGGTCCGCCAGCGCCACCTTCAGCGCCAAGAGGAAACGGGACAGTTCGCCGCCTGACGCCACCTTCATCATCGGCCCGGCGCGCGTGCCTGGATTGGTGCGCACATGATATTCAACCGTGTCATTGCCATCAGCGCTGCGCGCATCCGCCTCACTCTGCATGTCGACAATAAATGCTGCCCTCTCTAGCTTCAAAGCCGGAAGCTCAGCCATCACAGCCGCTTCCAGAGCCTTGGCCGCCAATGCGCGCCCAACCGTCAGCTTGGCCGCGAGCGCATCATACCCGTCGCGCGCTGCCACAGCTTCGCTCTGCATCCCGGCCAGCCTGTCAGCCCCGGCATCCAAATCAGTCAAATCTGCACTCATCTTTGCAGCCAGATCAGCCAACTTGTCCACCGGCACAGCAAACTTGCGCGATGCAGCCCGCAACGCGAACAGCCGCTCCTCAGTCCGCTCCAAGACTTTCGGATCAAAATCCGCCGCGCGCATCGCCGCTTCCACGGCAGATTGCGCCTCGCCAAGCTCATCCAAAGCCCGCCCAAGCGCATCGGCAATCGGCGTCACCAGTTCCGGCGCTTCCGCCTTTTTGCGCTCCAGCCGCCGGAACAGGCTGACAAGTTGCGGAACCGGTGATCCGGAACCGGAGAGAACATCGTTGGCCTCGTTAAGGTCGGCAGCCGTCTTTTCCGCCCGCATCATCCCCTGGCGCTTTTCCGAAAGCGCCGTCTCTTCGCCAGCCTCCGGCTTCAGTGCGGTGAGTTCAGCGGATGACGCTCGCAGATAATCTGCCTCGCGCGCCGCCGCCTCCACCTTTGCGCGGTGCCGGTTCAGCGCCGTTTCAGCCTGCCGCCAGAGGGACCAAGCGGTTCGCACCCCCGCAGCCTCGCCTTGCAGCCCGCCAAAGGCATCAAGCAAGTCCCGGTGTGCGTCAGGCGCAATCATCGCCCGGTCGTCGTGCTGACCATGAATTTCCACCAGCGCCTTGCCAAGCTCCTTGAGCAAGGTCACACTAGCTGGCTGATCATTGACATAGACACGGCTGCGCCCGTCTGCCGCCTGCACGCGGCGCAACACCAGCTCTCCACCGTCACCAAGATCATTGGAACGCAGCACTGCACGCGCCGGGTGGTCATCAGCAATGTCAAACACAGCGGTAATCTGGCCCTGCGTCGCACCATGACGCACAAGCCCCGCATCGCCTCTGGCACCAAGTGCAAGCGACAACGCATCAAGCAAGATGGATTTGCCCGCGCCAGTCTCGCCCGTCAGCACCGAGAGCCCGCGCGAAAACTCCATGTCCAGTTTTTCGATGAGGACGATGTCTCGGATCGAAAGGTGGGAAAGCATGTTTCTGCTTCTTAGGCGCCGACGATTTTCTTGGCGGCAGCGGATATCCACGAGCCCGAGTTTTCACTGGGGCGCAATCCTCCGCTCTGAAGCAAGGAATAGCTGTCCTTGTACCACTGGCTGTCAGGATAGTTTGTGCCCAGCACTGCCGCCGCCGTCTGCGCTTCGGATGCAAGGCCCAGTGCAAAATAGGATTCCACCAGCCGCGCCAGTGCTTCTTCTGTGTGCCGGGTGTTTGAAAATTGCTCGACGACGAGCCGAAAGCGTTTGATGCCTGCCAGATACTCTTTACGCTCAAGATAATAGCGCCCGACCTGCATTTCCTTGCCGGCAATCTGGTCGCGGGCAAAACGCATCTTCAGCTTTGCATCATCAAGATATTCGGACTCCGGATACCGGTCGACCAATTCCTGAAATGCAGCCAGTGTGCGTCGCGAATCCGCCTGATCCCGCGTAACGTCCGGAATCTGCCGCCAATAGCTGAGCCCGATAATGTATTGCGCGTAAGCAGCATCTTTGTCGGTCGGATACAGCGTCACATAGCGCTTGGCCCCGGAAATCGCCTCCGGATAACGCCCCTGCCGATAGTTGGCGAATGCGCCAAGCACGATCGACCGGCGGGCATATTCCGAATACGGGTGCTGACGGTCAACGGCCGCAAATTTCTTCGCCGCCTCCTGCGCACGTCCGGAGTTCAGATTGGCCAAGCCTTGGTTGAACAGCTGATCGGCGGGCTCGACAGTGTTGACATAGGTCTCAAGGTCAATGTCGTCCTTGGCCGCGCATCCTGCTGCCAGCAATGCCGCTGCAAGTGCCATCATGCCAGTGTTGAATTGGGTTCGTGCCATGCTGCTGTTCGCCCGTCTTGATCTCTGTCGCGTTTCCGCAAAACACACGGAAACGGGGCAGTGGCTGCCCCGGATTTCCGACACATAAACCACAAGCGCCATGTCGCAGCAATGTCGCCGCTGCGTTTATCAGAACATTTGTGGTTTTCGTGCGTTCGGCCAACATTGGCGCGTTTTTGTGGCAGAAACGATAATCAGACTGGTCGTTGCAGCGCTTAGAGCGTCGGGCGTTTAAATGGGATCAACTTGGACGCCGGGTTTCCGTGTCCCGGCGAGGAGTGTGACGCGACGCGGTGCATGCACCGCGAGCGGCGCGCGACGAAGTCCGGGGCACGGAAAAACAAGTCCAAGTGATTCCATTTGAACGACCGATGCTCTAAAGCACCCAAGGCGCAAACGCCGGAGCATTTACAGCCACAAACTCTGGCATCACGCCGCGCTTCTCGCGCTGAGCCGGTTCGACAATCTCGTAAGCCGAATGGTCCTGCAGCAAGGTCCGTAGCGCCAGTGCGTTCAACTTGTGACCGCCCTTGTACGAACGATAGCAGCCGATGAACCGGGCACCGGCAAGAGCCAGATCGCCAATCGCGTCCATCGTCTTGTGGCGCACAAACTCGTCCTTGTAGCGAAGACCACCGTGGTTGATGACCCGTTCATCATCGCCGATAACAATGGAATTATCGAGTGAGGAACCAAGTGCCAAACCCGCCGCCCAAAGCCGCTCGACATCTTTCATGAACCCAAACGTCCGCGCTCGCGCGATATCGCGCCGGAAGCTGACAGCATCAATGTCGCCGACATACGCTTGGCGACCGATCGCAGGGTTGGCGAAATCAATCTCGATCTCGAACCGCGTCCCCGAATAGGGATGAAACTCTGCCCACGATCCGCCAAGGTCAACGCGGATCGCCTTCTTAATGCGAATATAACGCCGTTTGACATGCTGAACCTGCAACCCGACCTGATCAATCGCATCAACAAACTCTTGGGCGCTGCCATCAAGGATCGGCACTTCATCGCCGTCGATCAACACTGTCAGATTGTCGACACCAAGCGCGCTGAGAGCAGCCATGATGTGCTCGACGGTCCCGATACGAGTGGCCTCGCTGTCGCCAAGCACTGTGCAAAAGTCGGTCGAACCCACTTCGGCCACGACAGCGCGCACTTCGCGACCGTCACGGTTTCTCATCGATTTCTGGAAAACAATGCCGGTATCAGCGTCGGCAGGGAGAAAAATTACGGAAACAGGAGAGCCATTGTGGACGCCAACACCAGACAGCGTAATGCGATCCTTGACCGTGGTTTGATACCCGTTCAAATCAACCCCCATGTATCGCCCCAAGCACCCGGATGTGGCCGGTGGTTCCGGCCTGTTGTCTCTGCGTTGCTCTGGCCGTCCCTTGCCGTCTGCAAAACAGTTTTTCTTGTGTGATCCTCAAGATAGTCAATCGCATGGTGCAATGCCAAATCACGCTTTCTTACTCACTGTTACTGGCACCCCGCCCTTTGTAACAATTTCTGTGACCAAAATTGAAACGGCAAACCCCCGCCAGCCGGACTTCGGCAGCGGGGGCGCAAACTCAATCATGGCCGAATCATGGCCGTTTTTAGCCCTGACGCCGCAAAAAAGCCGGAATTTCGAGCGGATCATCCTCGGTAGCCACAAGTGGCTGGGCAGTGACACGTCCCTGCTCGTCAAGCGGACTGCGCCGCGGCGCGTAGGCTGAAGCCTCTTGGCTCAGCGGGCGGCGCGGTTCTGCAGGACGCTGCATGACCGGTTCACGCGGCTGAACAACCTGTTGATGAGCATGCGAATCATCATCACGACGCGTCAGGCCCTGGGTGATTCGGCGCAAAAGTCCGAGCGCACCAGCCTGCTCAGCCGCTGGTTGGGCAAAAGCTTGCTGGGCAAATACTGGCTGCGCGCGATGTTCCATTTCCGCCTTTACCACTGGCGGAAAATCTTCAACACGCGGCATGCGAACCTCGGCTGCAAAAACCTGCGGCTGTGGTGCATGTTCTTGCACCGGCGCAACCGGCAGCGGCACGCGGACCGGCTCAGGCTGTGCAGCCGGACGGAAAAGCCCGCTGGCTGGACGGAATTCCGGATCAGCAGTTCGCGGGGCGGCAGCGACTTCAATCTCCGCCATGCGGATGACATCGGCAACGGGATCAGCAATTGCAATGTCCAGAGCAGCAGGCGCAGCAACAGCCGTTTCCACCGGACGCGCCGCTGGGCGCTGGATTTGCGCCGCAGGTGCCTGTATCTGGCGGACAACCGGCCGCGCGGTCTGGCGGAACTCTACTGGAGCTGAGCCAATCTCGTTCAGCATCTTGTCGATACCGGTGGCGACAACCGAAACGCGGATAATGCCGTCAAGGCTTTCGTCAAACGTCGCACCAAGAATGATGTTGGCTTCCTGATCCACTTCCTCGCGGATTCGCGTAGCCGCCTCGTCCACTTCAAACAGCGTCATGTCGCGGCCGCCGGTGATCGAAATCAGCAAACCCTTCGCACCCTTCATTGACGATTCATCGAGCAACGGATTGGCAATCGCAGCTTCAGCCGCCGCCATCGCGCGGCCCTCGCCGGATGCCTCGCCCGTCCCCATCATCGCCTTGCCCATATCGCGCATCACGGAGCGCACATCGGCGAAGTCGAGGTTGATCAGGCCTTCCTTGACCATTAGATCGGTAATGCAGGCAACACCCGAATAGAGCACCTGATCAGCCATCGCGAAGGCATCGGCAAATGTGGTCTTGTCGTTGGCAATGCGGAACAGGTTCTGGTTCGGAATGACGATCAGCGTGTCAACATTCTTCTGCAGCTCTTCAATGCCGAGGTCCGCCGTCTTCATCCGGCGCTGGCCCTCGAAATGGAACGGCTTGGTGACGACACCAACCGTCAGGATGCCGCGCTCGCGGGCCGCACGGGCTACCACTGGCGCAGCGCCGGTGCCCGTGCCACCGCCCATACCGGCGGTGACGAAGCACATGTGCGTCCCGTTGAGATGATCAAGGATCTCATCGATGCATTCCTCGGCAGCAGCGCGTCCGACTTCCGGCTGCGACCCGGCACCCAGGCCTTCCGTCACAGCGACGCCCAGCTGGACGATCCGCTCGCAGCGCGACATGGTCAGCGCCTGCGCGTCCGTGTTGGCCACGACAAAATCGACACCCTTCAGGCCGGCATTGATCATGTTGTTGACCGCATTGCCGCCGCCGCCGCCGACACCGAACACGGTGATGCGGGGCTTCAGCTCGGTGATGTCCGGCTTCTGGAGATTGATCGTCATGGTCTTGTGCCTTTCGCTTCTACACCGTTACGCCGCCGCCGGTGAATTTGTGGGTTGCCCCGTTTCGTCAAAAACTGTCCTTCAGCCACTGCCCAACACGGGCAAACCGGCCACCGGTTCCTGTCATGCGCCAGCCGGAGCCAAAGCCCGCCGCCGCCTGTTCCAAGTCCGCAACCTGCGGATAAATCAAAAGTCCCGCGCTCGCCGCAAAGGCCGGGCCCTTGGCTGCGTCCGGCAGACCAGCCACCCCAAGCGGCCGCCCGACGCGAACATTGCGCCCGAGAATCCGCCGCGCCGCTTCCGGCAGTCCCTGCAACTGGCTCGCACCGCCAGTCAGCACCACGCGCTTGCCGACAACCGTGCCGAAGCCCGACTGGTTAATCCGGTCACGAAGCAATTCCAGCGTTTCGTCAACGCGGGCCTTGATGATCCGTGTCATGATCGCACGCGGTATCTGGTTGGCTTCTTCATGCGGATCGCCTGAAATCGAGCGCACCGAAATCATTTCACGCTCGTCTGCCGCGCTCACCAACACCGTGCCAAACCGCGCCTTCAGCGCCTCAGCCTCATCGAGTTTGGTCGAAAGGCCGCGCGCCAGATCCATCGTCACATGGTTGCCACCAATGGCAATCGCATCCGTATGAATGCAGCGCCCCTCGGCAAAGATGCCGATCGACGTGGTTCCGCCGCCAAGATCAATACAAGCCGCCCCCAGTTCCGCCTCGTCATCCACCAGCACGGCAAGCCCGCTGGCATAAGGTGTAGCCACCATGGTTTCGATGCTCAAATGGGCGCGGTTGACGCACAGTTCGAGGTTGCGCAGCGGCGCGGAGTCGGCAGTAATCACCTGAACATTGAGCCCAAGCTGTGCGCCTTCCATGCCGCGTGGATCGCGAATGCCATTTTCTGCGTCCAGCGAATACGACACCGGCAGCACATGCAGAACCTTGCGCTCCACCGCCTGCGCCCGTTTTGTCGCTGCGCTCATCACGCGGCTGATATGACTGTCATCTACAGCACGATTGCCGAGCGCCACCGTGGCGGAAATCGTCGCGCCCTTGATCCGGCCTGCAGAAACATTCGTGATGATTGAATCCACCGTCATCCCGGCCATGCGTTCCGCCGCATCCACCGCTTGGCGAATGGCCGCTTCCGCATTGTCGAGTTCGACGATCACACCGGACTTCACACCATGCGAGCGCTGATGGCCAATGCCCAGCACCTCAACCTTATGCGTGCGGCCCGGCAAGCGCGCACTTTCATCGCACGGAGTCAGCCTTGCGATCATGCAGGAGATCTTGGTCGATCCCACGTCAAGCACGGTCACGATACCGGTGCGTCTGCCACCCTTGGCCCCAAACCCTGTGCGTCCGCCAAGCAGCGTCATATCTTTTTCTCCGCCTTCTTGGCTGCGTCTGCCTGCTTCTTCAGTTCAGCCTCACGGACCGTCATTGCCCCTGCCGTCAGCCGGACGACCACCCGGTCAGGCACTCGCAGATCGACAAGCTCGATATCCTTGGACAAAAGCCCGGTGGCGCTATCCATCTGCGCCAATTGCTTCAAAGCGTCAGCCGGGTCGCCTTCCGGCAGTTGGATGGTCACACCATTGTCGAGCCGGATATCCCAGCGCCGCCCAGCCACCAGCATCTGCGCTTTCACCCGCGATTTCAGTTCCGGAATGGCCGCAACCGCAGGCACCAGATATCTGGCTTCCCGCTCCGCGCCATTGCCCGTCACCAGCGGCAGATTGGCATAATTCTGGTGCGCGAACGGCACGATCAAATGCCCGTCCTCTTCAATCAACGACAGCTCTTCATCGTGCTGCCAGATCGCAAACGCCTTGCGCTCGACAAGCTTGATCGCCAGCCCGTTGGGATAAAGTTTGCTCACCTCCGC
>JANPEK010000051.1:0-1970 GCA_031422915.1 Phyllobacteriaceae bacterium
GTCACCGTGCCGTATCGCGACGACCACGAGGATCTTGAGGCTTTACTTGATGCGGCTTGGCGCGAGCGGCCGAAACTTGTCTATTTCGCCAACCCGGACAATCCGATGGGCACATGGCACAGCGGCGACAAGGTGGCCGCCTTTGCCAAGGCGATGCCGCCGGAAACGATGCTCGTTCTGGACGAAGCCTATTGCGAGACCGCGCCGACTGGCACATTGCCTGAAATCGACGTCAATACGCAGAATGTCCTGCGGTTCCGGACCTTTTCAAAAGCCTATGGCATGGCCGGGGTGCGCATTGGCGTGGTGTTCGGGCCGGAAGATGCCGTGCAGGCATTCAACAAGGTGCGCAATCACTTCGGCATGAGCCGGGTCGCGCAGGGAGCGGGCATCGCCGCGCTCACGGATCAGGCATGGCTCAAACACGTTGTCGAAGCGGTCAAAAAATCGCGCGACCGGATCGGACGGGCGGCGTTGGCAAACGGTTTGCAGCCGATTGCATCCGCCACGAATTTTGTTGCCATCGACTGTGGGCGCGACGGTGCGTTTGCCAAGCGTGTTCTGGACGGTCTGATCGAGCGGGACATTTTCGTGCGCAAGCCTGTAGCTCCGTTGCTTGATCGCTGCATCCGTGTCTCATGCGGCACCGATGCCGATATGGACCTTTTCGAAGCCGCGCTCGCGCCAGCGGTCATTGACGCAAAAGTTGGCTGAAAGACAAAAGCCGCGCCGGTTTTGACCGGTCGCGGCTTTTGTGCAGACGATACCCCACCCCAAGGATATCAGCTTCCCCTCGTGCCCGGTTCATCCGGGTCTTGTTATCTCGCCCGTTTGCCGGGTCTTGTTCTTCTCCCTGTCGAACTCGTCGAAAAATCAGTGGGTGGTCATCCATTCGCGGGCGGCGCGGAGCGCTGCGGCGATTTCCATCTTGGACATTGCAGCGGCCAATTCAGCGCGCATTTCGGCAGCGCGGTCACAGCCCTTGATCGCAGCGATGTTGAACCACTTGTGGGCGGCAACCAGATCGGCGTCGCAGTCGCGGCCGGTGGCATACATCAGGCCCATGTTGAAGAGGATGTCAGCCTGTGCGCCGTTGCCCATCGAGCCGGTTTCTGCAGTGTTCAATTCAAAGCGTGCCATGTTCGTGTTCCCCGTAAACCCTTGAGAGCGCTTTGTTTTCCCGGACCATTCCGGTGCTCTCTTGTGTTGTGGAGAATGCCGACCCGGCTTGAATCCGGCGTTAAGCCTTGTGCTTAATTGCAAGAAAACAAAACCAAAACGAGAGGTAAACTTCACATTCCGGCAACCAACAGAAGTCTGTGATTTCAATCACTTGGCGAAATATTCATTCAATTTTGACACATCAAAATACACGTTTGGCTAACCACGGTTTGGGATGCCCGTTTCCTGGATCATCAAAGTCCCTGCCATTCTTCGCGCAAAAATTCGCATTATGACGTTGCGGCACGGCTTTCGCTCAGGCAAAATCTCGTCTACTCTTACGTTCGCGTAAGGGATACGAGGTGCTGGCGGGAGGCCGCTCACCAAATGGGAGAACCGAAATGATCCGCAAACTTATCACTGCTGTCGCCTTGACCATGGCTTTTGCCGTTCCGGCTGTCGCCGCCGAGCCGATTGAGGGCTCATGGAAGCGCAAAACCGGTACCATCATCAAATTCTCGCCCTGCGGCGGCGCATTTTGCGCGATTGTTCAAGGCGGCAAGCACAATGGCAAACAAGCTGGCTCCATGTCCGGTACCGGCAACCGCTACAAGGGTTCGCTGACCGATCTTGACGAAGACAAGAAATACAAGGGCAAGGCCTCCGTCAACGGAAACACGATGAGCCTTTCCGGCTGTGTGCTCGGCGGTATCATCTGCAAGAGCGAAACCTGGACGCGCCAATAGTTTTCACGGCTTTCTGATTTCAAATCCAAACCCCGGCGCGGCACATTGCCCGCCGGGGTTTTT
>JANPEK010000052.1:0-9535 GCA_031422915.1 Phyllobacteriaceae bacterium
CCTTCCTTGTGAATACGAACCTAAAAGTTCATGCAACCATACGGGGCCGATGAAGACACAAGGTGCGATCACGCTCATCTGCAGCCCAAAAGGCTTCGGGGCAACAATCGATCCGACACCCTGTTTGTCCGGCCCCGCAAGGCCATGCGGGACCGGACTTCTTCGCTCCATCACAGAGCGCAGAAAACATACGACAGTCTCAAAAGATTTGAAGCAAAACTGCGTGCTTGCTCATACAAAGGGCGGCGTAATGAGCGTGTTGTGGTCAGACATCTCGCCAATCAACTCCCAAGCCCAGGAACGCCTCGGCTACCCAACGCAAAAACCCGTCGCCCTGCTGGAGCGCATCCTTTCGGCCTCGTCCAACCCCGGCGATGTGGTGCTGGACCCGTTTTGCGGTTGTGGCACGACGGTGCATGCGGCGCAGAAATTGGGGCGGCGGTGGATTGGCATTGATGTGACGCATCTGGCGATTTCGCTGATCGAGCGGCGGCTGCGTGATGCGTTTGGCACGGATGCGCAGTTTGAAACCTATGGCGTGCCGAAGGATTTCAGCGCCGCCAAGGATTTGGCCGAGCGCGACAAGCACGAGTTTGAAAAATGGGCGATCACGCTGATCCCCGACGCCCAGCCGTTTCGCGGCGGCAAGAAAGGGGCGGATACGGGGATTGACGGGATTGTCTATCTGCGCACCGGCAAGAGCGAGACCAGCAAGGCGATCATCGAGGTCAAGGGCGGTGGGGTGAGCGTCGATCAAATCCACAAGCTGAAGAGTGTTGTCGAGCGCGAAAAGGCGCTTGTCGGCATATTCATCACGCTTCTCGAGCCGACCAAGCCGATGATCGCGGAAGCCGCGAGCGCGGGTTATGTTGAAGTGGACATGGGCACCGGCACGCAGCGCTATCCGGTGATCCAGATCCTGACCATCCGCGACATTCTGGAAAGCTATAAAATGCCGCGCCTGCCGGTGATTGACACGACAGCGTTCAAGAAAGCGCCGAAGGAGAAGCAGGTCGGGCAGGCGGCTCTGGATTTGTGAGGGGCGGATGGTCTGCACCGGTAGTGAAGCAGTATAGGTGCAGAAGAAAGCAAATGAGGCGCTGGCTTGCTTCCTAATTTCTTATTCACTCCGCCCCAGCCGTCGGCTCTGCCGACAATTTCAGCCCCAGTGCGCTCATCACTTTCAAGATCGTCGCGAACTCCGGATTGCCGTTGCTGGACAGGGCGCGGTAAAGGCTTTCGCGTGACACGCCGGCGTCTTTTGCCACTTGGCTCATGCCGCGGGCGCGGGCGATGACGCCGAGCGCATCGGTGATGAAAGCAGCGTCGGCAGTTTCCAGCGCGTCGCTCATGTAGGTCGCGACTGCGATGTCATCGTCGAGATAGGCGGCTGGATCGAACAGTTTGGGTTCCGGTTTCATCATTTGTATTCCTCAAGATTTTTTGCCATCCGCTTGGCGGTTTCGATGTCGCGCTTCTGGCTGCCCTTGTCGCCGCCGCACAGAAGCACAATGATTTCAGCGCCGCGTTGAACGAAATACACCCGGTAGCCGGGGCCATAATGGATACGCAACTCGCTGATGCCTTCGCCGACCGGTGCGACATCTCCCATATGGCCGAAGGCAAGACGGCGGACGCGCATCGCAATCTTGGCGCGGCCCACGCTGTCGCGCATTGAACGCATCCAAGCGGAAAAGACTTCTTTTTCTTGAATGACAATCATTGCAGTTTGTAGCCCAAAGGCTACATTATTTCAAGTCTGACGTTCGTTACGGAGGGAGCCAAAAAAATATCACAATTCTAGGAAAATAATCCGCATATTATACTTTGCATACCCAAAGGGATTTGTGATAAATGGGTAACGTTGAGATTCGGGGGCTATCTAAAATAGTCGCCCCGCTCATTGGCTTAAGGCCACGGGAGCATTGTTACGTTATGACTTTGGTCTGTTATCTGGATGATTCTGGAACGGACACGCACAATCAATTTGTCTCGATAGCTGGATTTATCGGGACGATAGATAGTTGGGCGGCGTTTGAGTGTGACGCTAAATCCATCATGGATAAGTATGGCGTCACATATATTCGCGGGCGCGATATACACGCGTCTGACGGGGAATATTCCGACAATGCCGTATGGACTAGAAACCGAAAGGGGCAATTTATTGCAGATTTGAATGCGGCACTGGCTCCAAAAGTAGGGCTGGCGCTCAGTTTTGGGACTTTAAAAACCCAATACTCTAATCGGTCCAGAGGTCGGACACAGATTCAATCCTCATTCGGCTTTTCTTTTGAAATGCTTTTCCATGCGCTTCTCAAAGATGAACAATTTTCAAAAGTTGTTTCGGAACCAGAGGTTAACATTTCTTTTGTGATCGAAGAAGGAAACACGAACAATGCTGAAATTTTTCAGCGCTACCAACGGCTAAAACTTGATCACGGAACGAGATTTCCGTTTTTTTCCGGGATGGCATTTGCGGATAAAAACAGCACTGCGGCCATTCAAATGGCTGATCTCTTTGCTTTTTTAGCGAGACGCCACAGCGAGGCAATGGAAAAGAACGGTCGTAATGAGGTTAAAGAGCACGAGTATTTGACATATCTTCGGAAGGATATTCGGTGTCTTGGGCGCGTCTCTACGGATTTTTTTTATGCGGACGAGACAAAATAGACTGAGCCACCAGCTCAAAACGTTCATCTGATTCTTCAATGCCAAGTTCCCGAACGGTCTCAATAAACCGCTCGGATTGCTCTTTCTGGCTAAGTTTCTTGGCCTTTTTGCCGCTTGGCTTTTCGCTTGTATCTTGATGGTTTCCAGACGCCATATGGTTCCTCACCTTGCACCAACTGTTTCATAAGTCAGTCGCTTGCCGACGACACCATCAAGGATGCGAGCGGCGCGGCTTTCGTCATTGACGCCAAGGGCAACGCGGCGGTTATGACGGAAATCAAATTCCGCAAGATACCGATGCAGGTGCTTTTCGGCGCAATGCTGATAGGTGCCACGCATACCACGCTTGAAAATCGAAAAGTAGCTTTCGATGGTGTTGGTATGGACGCCGCCACGGACATATTCACCGGCACTATGCTTGACGGTCATATGATCGGTGAAGGTCTTGCCAACTGCCGGATAGAGGCGGCTCTCATCGGTAAACAGGACGCTTTCATGCGCAATGTTTTCAGTGACGATGTTTGCCACGTTTTCCTTGGTAGCAGACGCCACATGGAAGGTGCGCACAAAGCCGTTGCGCTCGATCAAGCCAATGATAGCCCGCTTGTTTGAAGGGCCGCTCTTGCCCTTCTTAATGAACGGTGCGCCGCTGGTCTTGGTAGTGCGCTTGTCTGCCCGCTGTCCGAAATAGGTCTCATCGGCCTCTACAATCTCACCATTGCCGCCAAGCGGACCCATGTTGCCGTCACGCATGGCTTCACGGATGCGATGGCTCATGAACCATGCGGTTTTCAGGGTAACGCCAAGGGTCCGGTGAAGCTGGTTTGAGGAAATGCCCTTCTTTGACGAGGCGATCAAGAAAATCGCCTGAAGCCAAAGGTGCATCTTCACGTGGCTGGACTCGAAAATAGTTCCGATCTTCACGGTGAACGGCTTCCGGCAGTCATAGCACTTGTAAGTGCCAATGCGGGTGCTTTTGCCATTCATCGGAGAGTTGCGGTCAGTGCCGCCGCAATGCGGGCAAGTCGCGCCATTCGGCCAAATGCGCTTTTCAACAAAGCGGTAGGCGGCGGCTTCATCGTGAAAATGGCGGGCTGAAAGCACTGACATCGGTCTAACTCCTTATAGAGCCAACCTAATCCGGCAAAATGGGTATGTCAAGTATAATATGCGGAAAATAATCCTTGACGGCGCGGCGGTGATGGGGCATACATATGTCATCGTCACAGATTTGCGCCCGAGACCTTCTGCTAAATCCGCCCTGCCAGCGCATTTGACGCGGTATTCTGCGCTTCCGGTGCTCATGGACAATAAGTCCATTCCACTCCGGTTCTCGAAAACCGCGCCAACTGCACCGGCATGACGGTTTATCAGAAGGCCTCGCACATGCGCCGCACGGAGCAGGGCGCGCATCGTACCACAGTTTGAGCATGCATGAGGCAGCGCGGGGTTCCGGGCTGCTTTTTTGTTTGGGCATCACAGCAGCAACCGGAGACTTCATGAGCGCATATGCGAGAACGACGCAGACGCAGTGGGAGGCTGTGATGTTTATCCAGGAGAATTATGGCGTGCCGGACAGGCCGTTGGCGCAGGCTGTGGGCTGCGGGGCGACGACGATTGTCGGGCGGCGCACGCGGATTGGCTGGGCGCAGCGCAAGCTGCCGGATGATTTCATGACGGCAGCGATGCTGCGCGAGGTGGATGATGCGGCGCCGGTGGACGTGTTTGGCGGCGAGGACCAGCCGGTGCTGGACGATGCGGCGCTGCGGCGCGCGCTCGACCGGCTGATGACATTGATTGTCAACGAGACGGCGCGGGTCGGCATGGGCGGGTTTGATCCGCTGGCGGTGAAGCGGCTGGAGGTAATGTCGAACATGGCGCGGTCGTTCGAGAAACTGCTTGAGCTGAAGGCAAGGCTCGCCCCTTTGAGCGAGGTGGCGGGCGGCGCGGCAGAGACGGCGCGGGTTTTGAAGGAGATGGACAGGCGTGTGGATGAACTGGCGGCAATCAGGGCGCGGGAAATCATTGACCACCACTGCACCGGCGGCGTCTGCGGGGCACGGGAATTTGCAGACGAAGTCGCAAGGAGCGCTGTTGGAGGCTGAGGTGGAGCAGGGGCTGGCGGACGAAGTTGCGGACATTGATGAAGCGGTGGCGGCAGAACAGGCGGCATTGGTTTGTGCTGTGGCTGATCCAAAAGCGCTCACCGACGAGACCATCGTTGCACTTGGCGAAAAGGAGTGGATGTTCAAGGGCCGCCACGCGCAGGTGCCGCGGAAATATTTCAAGCCGGATGTGTGGCTTCTTATTGGAGGTCGCGGATCGGGCAAGACGCGCACGGGGGCTGAATGGGTGAACGGCATGGCCAATGGCTATGCGCCGATTTCGTACGCGCAGACCGGGCCGCTCGCGCTGGTCGGCGAGACACTGGCTGATGTGCGCGATGTGATGATCGAAGGACCTGCGGGGATATTGGCAACAGCGCGCAAGGGCAGGCCGCGATTTGAAGCCTCGCGGCGGCGGGTGATCTGGGAGAACGGGCTGACGGCCATGATGTTTTCATCTGAAGACCCGGAGAGTCTGCGCGGGCCGCAATTTGCCGCCGCCTGGTGCGACGAGGCGGCCAAGTGGAAGAATGCGATGGCGACCTGGGACATGCTGCAATTTGGCCTGCGCCTGGGGACAAGGCCGCAGGTGATTGTGACGACGACGCCAAAGCCGACGCCGCTGGTCAAGATGTTGAGCGCCGACAAGGACACGCATGTGACGCGGATGAAGACGGGCGACAATGCCGCGCATCTGGCGGGCGGCTTTATCGAGCGGCTGAACAAGCGCTATGGCGGCACGCGGCTGGGACGGCAGGAACTGGACGGCGAACTGATCGAGGACCGTGACGACGCGCTGTGGCAACGCAGCCAATTGGAGGCGCTGCGGGCAGACATGCCGGACGGGTTGCAACGCATTGTCGTGGCGGTGGACCCGCCGGCGTCATCCACCAAAAGCGCCGACGCCTGCGGCATTGTCGCGGTAGGGCTTGGCGCGGACGGTAGCATCCATGTGCTGGCGGACGCGACGGTCAAACAGGCCGCGCCCAACGTCTGGGCGGCAGCGGCAGTGCGGCTTTATCGTCAGCTGCGGGCGGATTGCATACTTGCCGAAGTGAACCAGGGCGGCGACATGGTGGGCTCGGTGCTGCGCACTGTGGACCCGAATGTGCCGGTGAAGTCAGTCAGGGCGCAGCGTGGCAAGTGGCTGCGCGCGGAACCGGTGGCCGCGCTTTATGAGCAAGACCGCGTGCGCCACTGCGGCAAGTTTGCCGAGCTGGAAGATGAAATGTGCAACTTCGGGCGCGACGGCCTGGCCGAAGGGCGCTCGCCGGATAGAGTGGACGCGCTGGTATGGGCGGTGAATGAGCTGGTGTTTGCGGCGGAGCGGGAGCCGAGGGTGCGTCAGCTTTAGGCAAGTTTCATATTTCAACAAACTGTAGTTGATTGAACGAGGATGCGGTTGATTTCTTGCGATTGCTCTGCGTATTCAGAACCATGGCAAAGAAACGAACAGTTTTGGAAAAGATGCGCGCCAATCCCGCGGGAGATTGGAGTATGTCTGATGTTGAAACTCTCTGTAAACAATTTGGACTGAAGCTATGTAAGCCTACCACTGGAAGTCACTATATGGTGGCTAGCGATCATGTTTTGGGCGGGCAGTCAGTGCCATATTGCCGTCCCATTAAGAGCATCTACATAAAGCGCCTTGTCAGCCTGTGCGATGCTCATATAGGGTATAAAGAGAAAAAGAAAGGAGAGCAATAATGACATATGCGATTGTAATCACAAAGCTTTCCGACGAAGATGGCGGCGGGTTTCTCGGATTGGTGCCCGACTTGCCAGGTTGCATGTCTGATGGCGCAACTGAAGAAGAAGCACTGGCGAACGCCAAAGCTGCGATGGCGGATTGGATTGAATGCCAAATACAGATGGGCAGAAAAATCCCCCCTGTCGGCTCGGCTGCAAAAAGAGCGCTTGAGGATAGGCAACGACTCGTCAACGCTATTCAAGCCTTGTCGCAAGGCTACGAAGGCATTGAGCAACGCCTCGATGAGATCGAATGTGATTTGGCAGACGTTCGAGAGCAACTCGAGAACGATGGATCATGGCTGAGATTTTCCGCTCTTACAGGATTAGAGAGCCCGAAGCTTGGCCGCAGGGCCGAAAAATTACTTTCTGCCTGAACGTACGACGTCAAAGACTGCCTGATGCAGCGAATTTAGTGACAATCCGAAACCCTTCGTCACGTTAACATCGGGCACGCGCCGGTCTGGGCGGTGAACGAACTGGTGTTCGGAGCAGAGCGGGAGCCGCGGGTGAGGGCGTTGTGAGGGGCAAGCTACCGTCGCACGCGGGTCCAAATAGAATATAGAAGGCGACCGACCTGCATCAGAAAAACTTCAATTCATCCTCATGATCCAAAGTATAGCAATGTGTGTTTTGCCGCAAAAAAAGCAATCACAGGGCTTATGAGCGCCGCCCAAGAAAATGCGTGGACGCTACCGTCAGACTTTCCTGTCAGGATTTTTGTTAAACCAGCGGCCAACAAAGCCATGCCACCGCCAATGAGTATCGACGCTGCAAACATTCCGACGACGACGAGCAAAGCATGTTGCCAGATGGTGAAATGAAGCGCGGAGCTTGAAAACCAATTGTAATAAGCAAGACCTGCAATCCAGCCAATGATCGTCATCTTCGACGCTTTGGTATTTACGCTGTCTACATCTAACATTCTTACCCCATTAAATTTTCCAAGCTGCAGTTTTGCACAATGGTTGAGATTGGCAACGGCGTAGATGGAATTTACAGCCGGATACTGCAGGGAGATGATTTGGCTGAGCGCCAAGAAACAAAGGTTTCATCATCATCGGGACAAGCCCGACGATGACGACGCCGAAGATCAAACAAGGACCCCACCCATGAAACGACCCAATTTCTGGCCGCTGCGGCGTCCGGGGCGATTGCTTGCGCCTGAAAGCCACAAAGCTGCGGGCAGCTATGGCTTTGTGCAGATGGAGACCCAAGGGGCGGCGCGGTGGACGCGGCGGGAATTGGGGGCTTTGGTGCGCGAGAGCTATATGAAGAACCCAGTTGCCTACCGCGCAATGCGGCTGGTGGCGGAGAGTGTGGCGGATATTCCCTGGCTGGTGTTTGACGGCGCGGAAGAAGTTGCGGACAGCGTGCTTGGCAGGCTCTTGGCCCGCCCGAACGCGCGGCAGGACCGGCGGGCGTTTGTCACCGCGCTGGTGACCAATCTGATGCTTTCGGGCAACGCCTATATCGAGCGGGCAGGGGCAGGAGAACTTGCCGAACTGCATCTGTTGCGGCCCGATATAGTGAGCGTCGAGACCGATGCGTCCGGCTGGCCGGTGGCACTCATTTGGAAGAACGGGCCCGCGCGTCGGCTGGTCTCACTTGAGGGCGAAGATGGTGCACCGGCGGCGGCGTGCCATATTCGCGATTTTCATCCGCTTGATGATGTCTACGGATTTGCGCCGCTGGAAGCGGCGGCGATGGCGGTGGATGTGCACAATGGTGCGGGCGACTGGAACAAGGCGCTGATTGACAATTCGGCGCGGCCATCCGGCGCGCTGGTCTATGCACCCAAGAGCGGGTCGAACCTTTCCGCCGACCAGTATGAGCGGCTGAAAATGGAATTGCAGGAGAACTATCAAGGTGCGCGTCAGGCGGGGCGGCCTCTGCTGCTTGAAGGCGGGCTGGACTGGAAACAGATGGGCCTGACGCCGAAGGACATGGACTTTTTCGAGGCGAAGAACGCTGCCGCGCGGGAAATCGCGCTGGCGTTCGGCGTGCCACCGCTGATGCTGGGGCTGCCGGGTGACAACACGCACGCCAACTACAAGGAAGCCAACCGGGCCTTCTTCCGGTTGACGGTGATGCCGCTGGCCAACCGGCTGGCAGATGCGTTCGCCGGTTGGCTGGGGCCACTGGAGGGCGACGCCGTCCGGCTGGTGCCGGATGCAGACCAGGTTGACGCGCTGGCTGAAGACCGGGCGGCGCTGTGGTCGCGGGTCGGGGCGGCGGAATTTTTGACGGAAGCAGAAAAGCGCGTGGCGGTCGGTTATCAGCCGGATCGCCCGGACGGGAGCGGCGCATGAGCGGACTACCGGAAGGCGCATTGATCTGGGGTGCGAAAATTGGCGGTGCGGTGGCGGGATCAGCGATCTCGCTGGCCTTCATGCTGCCCGCGGACCGGCGTGAGGCGGCAATCCGCTTTGCCGTCGGCGTGGTCGCCGGGCTGGTGTTCGGCGGCATCGCCGGGCTGAAACTGGCGGCGGAAATCGGGCTTGCGGACAAGGTCGGGCCGGTTGAGCTGATGCTGGCCGGGTCTTCTGCGGCAAGCCTTTGCGCCTGGTGGGCGCTGGGGGTGCTGGCGAAGCTGGCTAGAAAGATGAGTTAGGCGGGATTTCGGTTGACCCTTGGCGCAGTCCCCTCTCCGTCGGCTTCGCCGACACCTCTCCCCGCAAGCGGGGCGAGGTTAAACTCAACCATTGCGGCTTTAACCTCGCCCCTGTGGGGAGAGGTGTCGGCGCAGCCGACGGCGTGGGGTCTGCCGCCCAGGGTGGCGAACAGCCCAAACACATTCAAAATTCCAACTTGGAGCCATACCAATGGCAGACAATTTCTCCATGCGCGAATGCAAATTCACGGGCGTGAAGCTCGACAAGGTCACCGAGGATGGAACCTTCACAGGCTATGCCAGCCTGTTTGGCGTGACCGATCTGGCGAAGGCTCAGGTGGCCACGGGCGCTTTCAACGCGTCGCTTGGTGCGCGCGGCGTTGGTGGTATCCGGATG
>JANPEK010000053.1:0-16294 GCA_031422915.1 Phyllobacteriaceae bacterium
ACCGGCTCATACACGCCGTCTTTCCAACTCATCGACCCACTCAAATATTTCGACGAAGACGCTTGGGAAAACGAGCTCAACGCAGCCGCAGCGATGCACGAAGTGCTCCCCTACGATGCGGTAACTGCCCACTATCAAGCCCAACTCGCAGCTACCTCCATCAACGCCACGCTCCTCTTCAACCGCCTGCGTGCCATGCGCCACGCGCTCAACGATCTCCCGCGCCAAGCCCGCCGCCTCGCCAGATGGCGGGCACGGCGCGACGAAATCCTTTCATCCAAAGCCCCTTACAAACCAACCCGAATCAGCCCCTTCCGCCCCGGCCCACCACCGGGTTATCGGCGCAAGGAAATTCACCCCGTCGATTCAATATTGAAAGACGTCCATTATTTCGCGGTCGAAGCGTTCAGGTGGAAACCCGGGAACAGTTGCCTCTGAAAGGCAACTGTCCCCGATCTAGGCGCTCGCACGTCATTGTTATTATTACAAAAACCCATACCCGTCGTCATTCCGGGGCCGCGACTTGTCGCGCCGAAGCTCGGCGTAGGCGGAAGCGGAACCCAGAGTCGTGGCCGTGGAAAGTGTTACCGTCCATCGGACATGAAAGACTGTTAAACCAATGATTTCATTGCCATTTCAAAACCGGACAAGACACATTTCGAGCCCGATCCCGCACCTTGCCATCTCTGGATTCCGGGCTCCGCTTCGCGGCCCCGGAAAGACGAAAATGTGGGGGTGTTTTTGACAAACAGCGACCGGGTTGCTTATCCCGCTCACCCAAATTTCGTCATCCTCAGCACGTTGGCCGAGGACCGGGCTTGTCCCGACGACCTGGACTTGGCCAAAACGCGAATTCCAGTGAAATTCCCCGCAGCCACCGGTTTGGAGCAAGCCGCCACCGCTAAAACTGTCGAAATCACGTTCCATTGCAGCGTGTTGCACTGCACTATTGCGCCTTGGGCCAGCTTGCAATTCTTCGCAAATGCGGTAGCAATTGATGGCATTGATTGAATTGATGCTGCAGTGCGGTATTCGCCGCGACACAAGAGGACAAGATCATGGGATCCACGACCGCAACGCTGACATTGGGATCCGAAACGATTGATCTGCCCGTGCGAAAAGGCACGATCGGTCCTGACGTGATTGATATCGCCCCGCTCTACAAATCCACCGGCGCCTTCACGTTTGATCCGGGTTTTACGTCCACGGCCGCGTGTGAATCCGCAATCACCTTTATCGATGGTGAAGAGGGCGTCTTGCTGCATCGCGGCTATCCGATCGAGCAGCTTGCCGAGCACGGCGATTTCCTTGAGGTTTGCTATGTGCTGCTCTATGGCGAATTGCCGACCAAGGCGCAGAAAGAGGATTTTGATTTCCGCATCTCGCGCCACACGATGGTGCATGAGCAAATGCAGTTCCTGTTCCGCGGCTTTCGCCGTGACGCACACCCGATGGCCGTCATGGTCGGCGTTGTCGGCGCGCTGTCGGCGTTTTACCACGACTCCACCGACATTGCCGACCCCTATCAGCGCATGGTCGCCTCGATGCGGATGATTGCCAAGATCCCGACCATTGCCGCGATGGCCTACAAATATTCCATCGGCCAGCCGTTCGTCTATCCGCAGAACAATCTTGATTATGCTTCGAACTTTTTGCGCATGTGCTTTGCCGTGCCGTGCGAGGATTTCAAGGTCAATCCCGTTCTGGCGCGCGCGATGGACCGCATCTTCATCCTGCACGCCGACCATGAGCAGAATGCCTCAACTTCGACTGTGCGTCTTGCCGGATCGTCTGGAGCAAACCCGTTCGCCTGCATTGCCGCCGGCATTGCCTGTCTGTGGGGTCCGGCGCATGGCGGGGCAAATGAAGCGGCGCTCAACATGCTTGCGGAAATTGGCACTGTGGATCGCATCCCTGAGTATATTGCCAAGGCCAAGGACAAGAATGATCCGTTCCGCCTGATGGGCTTTGGTCACCGCGTCTATAAAAACTACGATCCGCGCGCCAAGATCATGCAGAAAACCACGCACGAAGTGCTTGAAGCAGTCGGCAAGCATGATGATCCGCTGTTGCAGGTGGCGCTGGCGCTTGAGAAGATTGCGCTGACTGATCCCTACTTCATCGAAAAGAAGCTTTATCCGAACATCGACTTCTATTCAGGCATTACGCTCAAGGCGCTCGGCTTCCCAACCAACATGTTCACGGTGCTATTTGCCCTCGCCCGCACTGTAGGGTGGATCGCCCAATGGACGGAAATGATAGAAGACCCGCACCAGAAGATCGGCCGCCCGCGCCAGCTTTACACCGGCGCTGCCAAACGCGATTATGTGCCAGCGTCCAAACGGTAATCGTCAGCCGGATCAAAAGTCAAACGGTCGGAGCGGCGATCGGTCGCTTTCAGGCCCGACGTCCCTTTTCAGCAAACCTCAACACAACAGACGCTGACAACTCGCCGGCAGAAACATTTGTGGCCATAGTGTCCCGTATGCGCTGAAACCCCTCAAGCATCGCGCTTCTTGCAGCCGACGGATTGATGAGCCGCTCAATTTGCCGGGCCAGCATAGGTGCTCTGACATAGGCATTATATTGTTCGGGAACAACCGGGCTGTCGGCAATCAAGTTTGGCAAGGAAGCGGTCCAGCTGGTGACAAAATGCTCCGAGACAAACTTTGCCAAAGGATCAAACTTGTAGCAAGATACAAGCGGAACACCGGCGAGCGCCAGCTCCAATGTCACTGTCCCGGATGCTGCAAGTGCCGCATCGGCCCGGCCAAATGCCGCCAGCTTCCCAGAATTCCCGGTGATGATGTCAGGCATAACTGGCCAACTCTGCACAAGATTTCGCACCGATGCTTCAACGTTTGGTGTAACTGGCAGAACCGCGTTGAACGCCATTCCGCGCGCCTTCAATATGCCGAGCGCCTCGCCGAATATCGGCGCGTGGCGTTTGACCTCGCTGTTGCGCGAACCGGGCAGGACCAGCAAGGTCTTCACACCGCCGGTAGCGCGCGCGGGTTCAAGTGCAGCCTGGTTCGCCGCTGCTGCCAGCATGCCCGCATCGCCCGCCAGACGATGTCCGACATACGTCGCGGGCGGGCCTTTCAGTTCCTGCAGAACCTTTGGCTCGAACGGCAAAATGGCCATCACATGGTCGATGTAAGCTGTCATCGCGGCCGCCCTGCCCGGTCGCCACGCCCAGACCGACGGGCAGACATAATTGACAATCGGGATCGACGGATTGGCCGCGCGCACTTTGCGGGCGACGCGATGGCAAAAATCCGGACTGTCAATGACGACCAGACAATCCGGCTTTTCAGCAATGATATACGCCGCTGTCTTGCCGATCAGGCTGATCAGCCGCGGCAGCTTGGACAGGATGGCCGAAATGCCCATCAGGGCAATTTCGGCTGGATCAAACAGACTGACCAACCCTTGAGCTGCAAGATGCGGCCCGCCGACGCCGACCAACCGGACCTCGCGCCCTGAGATACTGCGAAGCGCTTCAACCAGATCGGCCCCGAGAATATCGCCCGATTCCTCGCCCGCAATAATGCCAATTTTGAAAGCTGCCGCCATGCCGCTCACCCTCGCATGCCGACTATGAAAATGCCAAGGTCGTTGGCCTTGGCAACAGTGAGTTCACGGTCCAGTATCAGCGAGCGCTCTGCTTCCACCACAATCCCCGCCAACCCGGCGGCGGCCACTTGTTCAACCGTGTCGGGACCGATGGTAGGCAGGTCCACACGCATTTCCTGCTGTGGTTTGGAAAATTTGGCCAACACACCGGAGCGTCTGAAGCGCGACTCAGATGCCGCAACAAGCATCAGCATCGCCGCCGTTCCGCCCCTGCCTTCTGCGGCAATGATGGCGCCTTGCCTTGCAACAGCTGCTTGGCCGATGTCCGCATCTCCAAGACGTCTCGCTTCGTAGATCGCGGACTCAATATCGTATTGGTCGTTGGCGTGCGGCCCCAGCAGCGTCACTTCACCCAAAGGCGCGAGCAACGCAGGTACGAGGTCGTGCGCGCCGGCAACTGTGAAGCCGCAAGACTGAAGCCAGGCAATGGCTTCGCGCAACAATCCATCGTCGCCCAGCCGCAGTGCCCGGAACAGGCGCGGCAATTGACTGATTGTCATCCAGTCAAACTTGAACGCACCAAAACGCGGCCGCACCTTGATGCCACCGCCAAGAACGACTGTTTGAGCACCAGCCGATTTGAGGCTTCTCAAGATCTTCGAAAGATGTGTCACAGGGACATGGGCATGATCGTGTCGTTCGATCCATTCGCCACACTCTTCGGTAACGGCAATGACAAATGGCGCGCGTCCGGCAGCGGTGAGCTCCGTGGCAATGATCTCCGGAAGTCTCCCGCTTCCGGCAAGAATTGCAACTTTGCCGGACGACCCTGAATGCAGACCTTCAGGCGTCGTCATCCCCGGCCCTTTCGGCCTTGCCGTCAAGCAGTGGCGCGCAATAGGAGCGCTTTGAACTGAAATCCATAAACGCCAGCAAATCCTGTACAGCAGCGGAGTCCGCAAACCGCGACGCAACGCCAACAGCATTCTCCCGCACCGGCTTCCCGCGATCAAACAGCATTTTCACAGCGTGGCGCATGTCATGAATTTCCGCGCGCGGCATGCCGCCGCGTTTCATGCCGATGATGTTGAGGCCGGCCAAATGCGCATGAACGCCAATGGCACTGCCATAGGGAATAAGATCATGGACAAGCGCAGCAAGGCCGCCGACAAATGCGTGGTGTCCCACCCGGCAAAACTGATGCACAGCGCCGCCGCCGCCAATGATCACATTGTCACCGATCTCCACATGACCGCCGATCATCACATTGTTGGCAAATGTCACATTGTTGCCAAGCGTGCAGTCATGCGCAACGTGCGCGTACGCAAGAAAGCTGCAATTGTCGCCGACACGCGTCAGGCCCGTGCTTGAGTCCGAGCCGGTATGCATTGTCACGCCTTCGCGGATCAGGCAATTCTTGCCAACGATCAGCCTTGTCGCGCCGCCCTTGTGTTTGGCGTTCTGTGGCGCGGCACCAATAATGGCATGATGAAAGATTGTCGCTCTTTCACCGACCTCCGTCAAGCCGTCCATCACAACATGGCTCATCAAACGACTGTTGGCACCGATGCTCACGCTCGCGCCGACGTGACAAAAAGGTCCGATGGCGACATTGTCGCCGATGATAGCGCCGTCTTCGATAATCGCGGTTCGATGGATTGTGGCGCTCGGTGATATGCTCAAGATGGGCTGCTTTCGATAGGTGCCTTTCCGGCAGACTCATTGACTATCATGGCGGTCACTTCCGCTTCAGCAACTTTCGCGCCATCCACTGACGCAACACAGGCGTATTTGGCCAAATTTCCACGGCGCTTCAGTTTGGTGACTGCGATTTCCAGCCGGTCGCCGGGTACCACCGGCTTGCGGAATTTCGCGTTGTCGATTGTCATGAAATAGACAATCGACGGCGTCTCGACCCCGTTGGCAATGATGGCGATCGCGCCGGCGGTCTGCGCCATTGCTTCAATGATCAAAACGCCCGGCATGATCGGTTGGCCCGGAAAATGGCCCTGGAAATGCGGCTCGTTGATCGTCACATTCTTGATGCCGGTCGCAGAGTTGTCGCCGTCTATGTCAATGATCTTGTCGATCAGCAGAAATGGATACCGGTGCGGCAGTATGGACAAAAGCTTCTGGATATCAGCGCTCTGCAAGGATTTTGTCACGTCGCTCATATCATATCTCTCATGGGCGTTTTTCCCTCTTCTCACGCACAAGATTGCGAATGACGGCAACCTCGCGGAAGAAATCCTTCATCTGCTGCGCAGGCGCGCCGGCCCAGCGTTCGCCTGCCGGAATGTTGTTCATTACACCCGATGCTGCTGCAACTTGGGCACCATCGCCTATTGTCACGTGATCTGCCACACCGACCCGTCCTCCAAGCATGACCCGATCACCCAAAGTTACGCTGCCTGAAAGGCCACAATGACCGGTTATCACACACTGTCGTCCGATCCTGACATTGTGGGCGATCTGCACCAGATTGTCGATCTTGCTGCCTTCGCCGATAATCGTATCAGACAATGCGCCGCGGTCGATGGTTGTATTGGCTCCAATCTCGACATCGTCCTGCAATATGACGCGGCCGACATGCGGCATCTTTTCCAGACCGCGTTCACCGGGAACAAAGCCAAACCCATCCTGCCCGATCCGCGCTCCGGAATGAACGAGTACGCGATCGCCAATAAGAGCATTTAGAACCGTTGTGTTCGGGCCGATGACACAATCGCGGCCAATTTTGCAGCCTGCGCCAACAATCGAACCGGGTCCGATGACCGACCCGGAGCCTACTTCGGCAAATTCACCTATCAGAGCGCCCGGCTCCACGGTCACGCCGGCCTCAAGCCGGGCCGAGCTTGCAATGGTGGCCGTTGCCGAGATGCCAATCAGCCCGGAGAAAGACGCCGGATGGATTGTATCTGGAAACAGCTGCCTGCCCGCCTTGGCGAACAATTGCTGGGGCCGCTTGGCGATGATCACTGCGACGTGCTCCGGCGCGAAGTCGCTGAGATATTCACTGCAAATCAGCGTGCACAGCGGTAGACCGGGCAGTTTTGCGGCGTAGTCTCTGCCATCAGCAAATATGAGCGAACCTTCACTTGCCGAATCAAATGCCTTCAAAGACACGATCAGCCGGACGGCCAACGATAGATTGATGAGCCTTTCGCCACCGAGCGCCAGCACGTCGCCAGCATTCAATGTTCCCGATGGCTTGAAAAATCCGTTCTGCATCATGCGTTTCTAGCTCCTCCGGACCGAGTTTCAGGCCCGGAGGGCACAGGCGTCAAGCCTTTAGAATTTGGTTGCGATGCCGAAGTTGAGGCTTTGAATCTTGTCGGTCGCCTCTTTCAACACGGGAACAGAGTAATCCACACGCAATGGCCCAAAAGGCGATGCCCAGATCAAGCTTGCGCCAACGGAAGACCGCCAAGCCATATCGGTGTTGGCCGCATCCGTGAACGGCGAGCCAAACAGCGTGCCAACATCAGCAAACACGGCACCCTTGATGCCGATGCTTTCCGGAATTGCCGGCATCGGGAACTGTACTTCGGCTGAAGCATTCACATACGTTGTGCCGCCGATGTGATCCGCGCCGATCGTCGGGCCAAACCCATTGAACTCAAAACCACGGACGATATCATTGGTCCCCTTGAACAAATCACCAACCCGAATGCCGCTTGATGCGGCCGCTGGAGCTTCAGCATCGAGCGCATAAATATAGCCGCCACCCGCTGAAATCAGGCCAACCCAGTTAAATTCTTCCGAAAGCGTTTGGTAGTAAGTCGCCTTGGCAGTCGTCTTCAGCCAATAGGCATCGCCGCCAAGACCGGCAAATTCCTGATTGAACCGGGCAAAAATGCCTGCGCGCGGATTGTTGGTGTCGTCAATTGTATTGAACGTCAGCTGATACGACACCGACGATTTGATCCATGTGCCGGCCGGAATGTACGACGGAAGTGCCGAGTCTGCCGTATCCGGGCCAGCGCCATCGGTGTCAAGATCGCCAACTATGCCGTCGCCATTTGTATCGCGCTGCGAATAGTCATCCTGCGCGATGTTATACGCAACTTGCGCTGACAATTGATCCGTGATCGGCAAACCGAAGCGCACTGTGGCACCAGTCCGGTCAACCAGATAGGCATCATACGTGTTCTGGTTCTTGAAAACATCGAAACCGGCAGCGACGCGGTAGCCAAGGAAATAGGGTTCAGTGAAAGACAGATTGTAAGTACGCGAATTCGCCGTGCCACCTGCCGAGATTTTCACAAACTGGCCACGTCCAAGGAAATTGCGCTCGGTGATGCCAACTTCAAGGTTCACGCCCGAATCGAGGCCGCCGGTGGAATATCCGGCACCAACCGAGAATTCACCGGTGGACTTTTCGACAACATCGACGACCAGCACAACCTGGTCAGGCTGATCACCCGGGACTGTCGAAATCTCAACGCGCTCAAAGAAATCAAGCTTCTCAAGACGGCGCTTGGCCTTCTGGATCATCACCTGGTTGAAGGCGTCACCCTCGGCGAGATCAAATTCGCGGCGGATGACATAGTCGCGCGTCTTGTCGTTGCCACGCACTTCAATGCGCTCGACATAGGTCTTCGGACCCTGATCCACGGTGTAGACGATGTTGATGGTGCGGTTTGCAAAATCACGGTCGCCGCGTGGCGTCACCTGACCGAAAGCATAACCTTTCGCGGCCACCTTCTCGGAGATGCCGATGATGGAGTCTTCGACATCCTTTGCGCTGTACACTTTGCCGGCGGTTGTTTGCACAGCGCTGGCCAAATCCTCGGAGGTGATGCCCTCAACGGTGCTTTCGACAGAAATGGCGCCGAAATTGTATCGATCACCTTCTTCGACCGAGATCGTCACCGTGTATTTGTTGGTGGCCTCGTCCAATTGCGCGTCGGATGAAACGACTTGGAAATCAGCGTAGCCCTTATTGAAGTAGAAGCGCCGCAGGGCCTCCTCATCAGCCTTGATGCGATCTGCGTCGTAGACGTCAGAGCGTGAAATGAATGACAGAAAGTTGGATTTCTTCGTCGAAATCACTTCGCCGAGGCGGCGGTCTGAATAGGCATTGTTGCCGACAAAATTGATCGTGGCGATCTTCGTGCGGTCGCCTTCCTGAATCTCGAACACAACATTGACCCGGCCCTCGCCGAGATCAACGGTTGTCGGATTGACGACAACATCAGCGCGGCCAATGCGCCGGTAGGCCTCGCGAACGGTTTCCGCGTCCTGCTCAAGCGTGTTCGCATCAAGCGCGTTGCCGCCCTTCAGCTGAACCTGGTTGACCAGATTTGCGTCCTTGATCTTCTTATTGCCGCTGAACAGAACCTGATTGATGACCTGATTTTCTGCAACTGTGATCACCAAGGTGCCGCCGGACTGGCTGATCGAAACGTCAGAGAAAAGCCCGGTCGAATAGAGGCGCTTGATCGCCTCATCCAGATCGCCAGCCGAATAATTCTGACCGGCCTTGATGCCGATGTAATCGCCGATGGTTGACGATTCGACGCGTTGGTTGCCGCGCACCTCAATCGAGCGGAAGGAAGCTGCCTGTGCAGCGTTTACGGAAAGCACCGATGCGCCAAAGGCCACGCCCAAAACCACGCGGGCGGAGATGGCAACAGCGGAGGCTGCCGACAACAGAACAATTCTACACTTCATTGGTCTTCCCAAACCTTATGCAACATGAGTCCCCACGGCTAAAAAGGCACCCGTCAGAGCCTTGTCCGTAATAGCCGGTTTTGCCATACACGCAAGCCTTACAGTTAATATCCGTTTACTTCTTTTGCTTCCGTGGCTTCCGCGCCACGCCAAACACCCGACATGGTTAACGGACTGTTAGCGCTCCATTCGCTCAACAGGCAACAAGATCGTTGTAAAGCACGAACCCCATGAACATCAGAACCAGCACGCCGCCGAGGCGGAACACAATGTCCTGCAATTTGGCAGAAACAGGGCGGCGCATCACGGTTTCCATGCCGTAGAGCAGCAAATGACCGCCATCGAGCGGGGGAATCGGCAAAAGATTGAGAATGCCGATGCCAATCGAAAGAAGCGCGCCCAGCTGAATGAGCCAATCAATGCCCCGCTTGGCCGCCTGCCCGGCCATTGTGGCAATCTTCACGGGGCCGCCAAGTTGGCATTTGTCCTCGCGCCCTTTAACAAGCCGGACAAGAAATTTCCCTGTCTCTGCGGCGATATACCCGGTTTCCTTGGCTGATTCCCCCAGCGCCTGCAGCGGCGTAAACTTGCGAATTTCATAGCCACTCTGCGCCGGGCTGGTCTGTACGCCAAGCACAGCGACCTTCATCTTGTTGCCAAGCGCATCGTCGACTTCGCGGGTCAGTGGCGTCGCCATGATGGTCAAGGTTTCGCCCTTCCGTTCCATCACGAATGTCATTTCCTGACCGGCTCTTGGCGCGATGTAGCGCTGCAGATCTGAAAACGACTCGACCATATTGCCGTCAATCGACTGGAATCTGTCGCCCGGCTGGAAACCGGCAGCTGCGGCGACCGAACCCGGGACGATTTCGCTGATCACCGGATTGGTGATCATGCGTCCGTTGAGCGCGAAGAAAACGGCAAAAATTGCAATCGTTAACAATATGTTGGCGATGGGCCCCGCCGCAACGGTCGCGGCGCGCTTCCACACCGGCTGCGTTTGAAACGCAGTTTTGCGTTCAACATCCGACATTGCAGACAGCGCCGCCTGATCTGGAATGCTGGCGCCGTTCTCGTCCCCGGCAAATTTGACATAACCACCGAGCGGAATGGCTGACAGCTTCCACCGGGTGCCTCTCTTGTCGGTAAAGCCGATCAGCTCCGGCCCGAAGCCGACGGAGAACGCTTTCACACCAATGCCGCACCAGCGGCCAACGAGATAATGGCCCATCTCGTGCACGAACACGACTAATGTGAGAATTGCCAGAAATGGCAGCAAAGTGCCGATGAGAATGCTGTCGGTGTTGATCAATTTGGTGAAAGTCTCGCTCAAGGCAATATCCTTAAAATGCCGCGCGAACAGGTCGCTCCGGCGGAAAAATTATGTTGGGGACAACTCAAAGCAGACCAGTTGTCAGATGCACTAAGTAAAGCGCCGTTGCCGCCGCTACAAGGGCATCAACCCTGTCCATAATGCCGCCGTGACCTGGAATGATTGTGCCAGAGTCTTTAACGCCAAATGTCCGCTTGACCCACGATTCGAATAGGTCGCCGATCTGCGACCATATTGAAACCAAAAGGATGATAAGCGCCAGCATTGCAGTGACCGGCAGTCCGGCAATTGCCGCGACTGTGAGGCCAGCGATCACAGCGGCAACCGCGCCGCCAATCGCCCCCGACCAGGTTTTTCCCGGCGAGATCGCCGGTGCCATCTTTGGCCCGCCGATTGCGCGTCCGACAAAATAGGCAAAAATGTCAGTGGCCCAGACCAGCGCAAACAAGAACAGCACGGCAAGCAATCCGCCGTCGTTGTCACCGCGCAGAAACGAGAGGCTCGCTGCCGGCACGGCGGCATAGAGAATGCCCCAACCCAGCCAAGTGCTTGCCTGGCCCGCAAATTTGGCCGCAAAGCCGACAAGCGCAGCAATCAGGATCGCCGCAAAGACTATTGGCGCAGGAAGCCCTGCCAGCAGCACTGCAAACGAAACGACAAGCAGCAACTCAGACGCTTTGGCAAGAACCGTCGTCGAGCCAGCGCCCGTGATACGCCGCCACTCGACGAACACGCCCGCTCCCATGACGACCGTGAGAAAGCGGAAAGGGAAGCCGCCAAACCACGTTACCACGAGAACCAGTGTGGCAAGGATTGCCGCAGACGCTATGCGTTGCTGCAGGTTTGTCAGAGCGCCACTCATGAAACCCGCGCCTCAACGCCGCCAAAGCGGCGCTCGCGTCGTTCAAACTCGTTCAACGCTTCGATCAGCCGTTCACGGTTGAAGTCCGGCCAGAGGCACGGCAGAAACACGAACTCGGCATAGGCCGCCTGCCACAACAGAAAGTTCGACAGCCGCTGCTCGCCGCTGGTGCGGATCACCATGTCCGGGTCTGGAATGCCGGCGGTATCAAGGCGGGCGGACAAAGCTGCCGGGCCAATATCCTCAACGTTGAGGCGTCCTGCCAACACGTCAGCGACGATCTTGCGCGTGGCCCGCGCAAGCTCGTCGCGGCTGCCATAATTGAACGCAATATTCAGCGTCATCGCATCATTGCCGCGCGTCAATTGTTCGGCTTCCTGCAACAGTTTCAAAATGTCCGGCTTCAGCCCGATCCGCTCGCCAATGATCCGCACCTCTACATTGGAGCGATGCAGTTCGGCCAGATCGCGACGGATGAACAGCTTCAAAAGTCCAAGTAGATCAGACACTTCGCTGGCGGGTCTCGACCAGTTCTCCGACGAGAACGCGTAGACTGTAAGGTAGCGGATGCCAAGGTCAGATGCGTTCCGCACCGTCTCGTGCAGCGCATTCATGCCCGCCTTGTGGCCCGCAGTGCGCGGCAAGCCACGCGCATTGGCCCAGCGGCCATTGCCGTCCATGATGATTGCCACATGGGCAGGCTTTCGGGCAGGCACTTGCATCGTCGCGTCTACCTCCCCCGCTCGGATCATGTCTTACACGTGCATGATTTCAGCTTCCTTCACATGAAGAAGCTTGTCGACCTCGGAAATTGTATCATCGGTGTGCTTTTGCACCTTGTCGTGCTGCACACGGCTGTCGTCCTGGCTGATGTCGCCGTCCTTCTCCAGCTTCTTCAGCTGCTCCATCGCGTCGCGGCGCACATGGCGGGCAGCAATACGGGCGTTTTCGCCATATTCCTTGGCAATCTTGACCAGTTCCTTGCGGCGCTGTTCATTGAGCTCAGGCAGCGGAATGCGCAGCGTCGTGCCGTCAGTAATCGGGTTGAGGCCAAGGCCTGAGTCGCGGATCGCGCGCTCGACAGCGCCGACCATCGACTTGTCCCACACGGACACGCTCAGCATCCGTGCTTCCGGCACGGTGACGTTGGCGACCTGGTTGATCGGCATTGATGAACCGTAAGCCGACACCGTGATCGGATCAAGCAGACTTGCCGAAGCGCGCCCGGTGCGCAAACCGCCCAGATCATGCTTGAATGCGGCAATTGCCCCGTCCATGCGTCGCTTGACATCGTTCATGTCGAGAAGTTCGTTCTTGGCCATTTGTCACTCCTGCGGGCTGCTCTCCGGGTCGGATGCCAATCAAGCATCCTTCACCACGGTGCAGCGGCCCTTCCCTGTCAAAATATCGGCGAATCCGCCAGCCTCGTGAATTGAATACACAATTATCGGAATGTGGTTCTCGCGCGCAAGAGCCACCGCCGCCGTGTCCATGACGGCAAGGCCGCGTGACAGCACTTCCTGATGGGTCAGCGTGTCAAAGCGCGTGGCAGTCGGGTCCTTCTTCGGATCAGCGGTATAGATGCCGTCCACCTGCGTGCCCTTGAACAGCGCGTCTGCACCGACTTCGGCAGCACGGAGCGCGGCAGCGGAGTCTGTGGTGAAAAACGGATTGCCGGTGCCACCCGCAAAAATCACGACCTTGCCCTGATCCATATAAGACGTCGCCTGCCGCTGCGAGAAGCTTTCGCAGAGTTCCGGCATGGCGATGGCTGAAAGTACTACCGTATCAATGCCAAGTTTGACCAGCGAGGTGCGCAGCGCCAGCGAATTGATCACCGTTGCCAGCATGCCCATGTGATCGCCGGTGACGCGATCACCGCCTTTGGACGCCACAGCCACCCCACGGAAAATATTGCCGCCGCCGATTACAACGCCGACTTCAACACCAAGCGCGCGGGCTTCGGCAATGTCGGATGCAATCCGGTCCACAACTGCCACGTCAATCCCAAACCCCTGGTCACCCATCAGCGCCTCGCCGGAAGCCTTGAGCAGAACACGGCGATAGAGGGGTTTGGATGTCATGACGGGTTCCGTATGCGAGCGATTCCGCGATTTCGATACACGAAGGGCGCGGCGAAGTCACGCCGCGCCCTGTGCGCAGTATAATGGTTGGGCAATGATCTGGCGGTTCAGCCCTTGGCCGCGGCAGCCACGTCAGCAGCGAAATCCGACGTCTCTTTCACAATGCCTTCGCCAAGGGCGAATCGCACGAAACCGGTGATTTTCGCGGGCGCACCGATGACCTTTTCGGCATCCTTGAGGGCTGCCTCAACCGTCATGTCCGGGTTCAAAACGAACGCCTGCTTCAACAGCACGACCTCCTCGTAGAACTTGCGGATGCGCCCTTCGACCATCTTTTCGATGATCGCGTCCGGCTTGCCCGATTCGCGGGCCTGCTCGGTGAAAATCGCGCGTTCACGCTCGACGGCCGCCTGTTCGACCTCGTCCGCAGTCAGTGCAAGCGGGTTTGTCGCGGCGACGTGCATGGCAACCTGACGGGCGAATTTGCGCGCCTCATCGTGACCGCCGATGGTTTCGATGGCGACAAGCACGCCCATCTTGCCGAGCACATCATTGACAACGGCATTGTGGACATAAGTCGCGACAACGCCGTCCGTTACTGACAGCATCGCCGAGCGGCGGAACGACATGTTTTCGCCGATTGTGCCGACGGCATCCTTGATCGTGTCGGTAACTAACTTGCCGGCGCCGGGATAGGCCGCATTGGCAACAGACTCGGTCGAGCCGTCAGTCGCCAGCGCGACGTTGGCAACATTGCGGACGATGTCCTGAAACGTGTCGTTGCGGGCGGCAAAGTCCGTCTCGCAGTTCACTTCGACGACCACAGCCTTGTGGCTTGCCGAGGCAATGCCGATAAGGCCTTCGGCAGCGGTGCGGCCGGACTTCTTTTCAGCTTTGGTGATGCCCTTGGCGCGCAGCCAGTCAACAGCGGCTTCCATGTTGCCGTCATTTTCCGTCAATGCATTCTTGCAATCCATCATGCCCGCGCCGGAAATCTCGCGCAGTTCCTTGACCATTGCGGCGGTAATCATTGCCATTGTTCTGACCTTTCCACGAACAGGCCGCACCTTGCTCTAGATGCGCCTTCGGGCACCCATGTGCCCGGCAAATCAATTCATTTGTATGAAAGCGCGAGGCCGCAGCAAACCTGCGCGGCCCCGCACAGGCTTATCAAGCCTCAGGCGCAGCTTCCGGAGCAGCTTCAATCGCCAGCTCAACCGGCGCATCTTCCATAGCGCCGACGTCAACGCCCATCGAGCCCTGCTGACGGGCGATGCCGTCGATGCAGGCCTTGGAGATCAGCTCGCAATAAAGCGCAATGGCGCGCGAGGAGTCGTCATTGCCCGGGATCGGATAGTCGATCTTGTCAGGGTCACAGTTCGAATCGATCACCGCGACAACCGGAATGCCGAGGCGCTTGGCCTCTTCAATCGCGTTGGCTTCCTTGTTGGTGTCGATGATGAACATGATGTTCGGGGTCGATCCCATGTCCTTGATGCCGCCAAGCGCGCGGTCGAGCTTCTCGCGCTCGCGCTGAAGGTTCAAAAGCTCCTTTTTGGTGAAGCCTTGGCCTTCGCCGGCCAGCAGTTCGTCAAGCTTGCGCAGACGCTGGATCGAGTTGGAAATGGTCTTCCAGTTGGTCATCATGCCGCCGAGCCAGCGGGCGTTGACGTAGTACTGGGCGGAGTTTTTTGCCGCTTCGGCAATGATTTCCGAAGCCTGACGCTTGGTGCCGACGAACAGCACGCGGCCGCCCTTGGACACGACATCAGAAATTGCCTTCAGCGCAGCGTGCAGCATCGGCACGGTCTGGGCGAGGTCCATGATGTGGATGTTGTTGCGGGTGCCAAAGATGTACGTCGACATCTTCGGGTTCCAACGGTGGGTCTGGTGACCAAAGTGAACGCCAGCTTCCAAGAGCTGACGCATGCTGAAATCTGGCAGCGCCATTTGATAGTTCCTTTCCGGTTGAACCTCCGCAGGGGCAGACAGCAAGCTGTCACCGGTGGCGCGGCCGGGATTTCTCCCCGGACGAACCGATCCCTGCGTGTGGAATGTGGCGGGCTATAGAGGCTTCAGCGGAAAATGGCAAGCTACCGGTGACATCAGCCTACGGGCGATTGAAACGGACTTGCCCAAACCACCCTGCCCGGCTGTGCCGCCAACTCGGCATTGATGTGGTCGAGAGCAGACTGCATCGCATGGCGGACAAGTCCCATCAGGTGCGCCGGATCCTCGCCGCCGTGGACTTCAACCGGTTCCAGAATGCGGATATGCGCATGGCGTCGGGCAACTGGCTGAGGGACAAACTTGTTCATCGTGTCGCGCAAACTGCCCCTGCACCAGTCATTGCGCAGGCGCTTGAGATGCTCGGCCACATGCTCGGCGGTGATTTCCGGCCTCTCGAAGGCGAAATCGCCCAGACGCAGGACGAGAGAGAGTTTCTCGGATTGTTTTGAAGCGGTCCGGGTTTCCGGCAGATCCTTGCGGTCCGCTTCGCGCGCCTTGCGTTTCACCAGTTGCACAACAACCGCGGCATCGCGACCTGTCTCGCCGTCGCCAAGCCAACCTTCAAGCACAGAAGCCAATTTTCCCGCCAGCCGGTCCCGCTTGCTTTTAAGTGGAGCACCATAACTCCAGCCATCCGCACCGGCAGAGACCGCCTCGCGATCAAACAGGCGATGAAAGATCGAATGAACCCGGTCAGCAGGATTTATCCCGGTGACACCATCCAGTTTCAATCGCTGCTCAACGTGGGCGCAT
>JANPEK010000054.1:0-7428 GCA_031422915.1 Phyllobacteriaceae bacterium
CATGGTGCTGATTTCCTTGAGGAATTGCTGGGCGACAAAGAGGTCCGCGCCGCGCTGTCAGAGGATGAAATCCGCGAGAAGTTTGATTTGGCGTATCACACCAAGCACGTGGACACGATATTCGCGCGGGTGTTTGGGTGATACGTGATTTCTCGTTGCGGACCAGCGTTCGATCACTATCCAACTTCGGAGATAAACCCAGAAATTTGAAATTGCCCTTAATCAGATTCTAGTCCGGGACTTTCCACTCCAAAAGCGAAAAATGCAAGTCGGTGCCATATCGTTGGCCTAGCCTTGCTTGACGAGCCCTCGCGACAATCGCCTTTTCAGCTACCAAAGCGTTAACGTAGGGAAGAACCGACGTAAACGCGTTGACGTCCCTAAGGTCATTTTCATTAAGCTCTCTACTCTCGCCTTCTGTTTTGATCACCAACGCGCGTTCGATGTCGAAGACAGGCACGTCCGTCGAAATTGAAAGAAAGATCATTTTTCTGAATTCGACATCCGTCCAAAGTGGGAGACCGAGACTTTCAGCAACCGTATTTATTTCGTCCAAGCGTCCAGTTATAAGTCGCACGCTGTAGGCGCGTTCTTGAAGCGACGTTGTCTCGTTCTTAACGAGATTTTGCTTTTCGACAAGCTCGGCAATTAGCCCTCTGGAGCTTTCCGAGTATCGCTTTACCCCCTCCCTCCGACAGTCATCAGGAGTGTTCATAAGATAGTCGTACAAGGCGGCTTCAGGATTCGAATCTATCCAGTTGATGTACTCGTCCCGCATCTCAAATCCAAAGACTGCTGGATCATAGTCAGCGGCTGCCTCGAAAAAGCGCTTGGATAGAAACTAAAGTTCATTTCGGGTTGCTAATGAAAGGGAGCCTTTGGCTGCCAAAAAATCGCCAAGCTGGGCGCGAAAAAGCGCTGTCAGTGACCGGAAGACCCAACCTTGGCTGATGGAGGCTTGAAGCTTAGCGAGTTGATTTCTTCGAACAGGATCGTTGATTTTATGTGTTTCATAGAGATTGGATTGGGTTAGAGGAACAACGAGACGGCCTTCAGATACAAGCTGCCGAATCCTCTCAAGTATTGTCGAAAAATCTGCATGGTCGGTTGGCCGAGCCTCGCCGCGCGCCAGATCAACCCACTTATTTTGATCTAAGTAGAGCACATAAGGTTCGGATGACATTAATGCCCTTCACTAAAACGCTGCAAATGCAGGGGAAACATAAAGGCGCGACGGCCCCAAGCGACATGGTAAAGCTCCTTTGCCAAGGGTTTAGCTGCGACAATCCCCTAAAACATCACATGATCCCGCTTTACCCGGTCATAATCCGCCTTCGCCATCATCGCAGCCAGTTCTTCGATCTGCACTTGCGGTTCCCAGCCAAGCAAATCCTTGGCCTTGGTCGCATCGCCCATCAATAGCTCGACTTCGCTGGGGCGGTAGAACTTCGGGTTGACGGCGATGATGGTCTTGCCGGTTTTTTTGTCGATGCCGGTCTCGTGGTCGTCTTCCCCTTGCCACGCGATCTCGATGTCAAACGCCGACGCAGCGCGCTCGACGAAGGAGCGGACGGTGTGGGTCTTGCCGGTGGCGAGGACGAAATCATCGCCATGCTCCTGCTGCAGGATGCTCCACATGCCCTCGACATAGTCGCCGGCATAGCCCCAGTCGCGCTGGGCGGAGAGGTTGCCGAGTTCGAGCACATCGAGTTTGCCCTGCGCGATTTTGGCGAGCGAAAGCGTGATCTTGCGCGTGACAAATTCGAGGCCGCGCAATGGGCTTTCATGGTTGAACAGAATGCCCGATGAGGCATGCAGACCGAAGCTCTCGCGGTAATTGACCGTGATGAAATGGCCGTAAACCTTGGCCACGCCATACGGGCTGCGCGGATAGAGCGGCGTTTTTTCATTCTGCGGCACGGTCTGCACCAGGCCGAACATTTCCGACGTTGACGCCTGATAAAAGCGCGTCTGCGGCGAGGAATGGCGGATGGCCTCAAGAATGCGGCACACGCCGATCGCGTCCGCATCGGCAGTATAGAGCGGCATGTCCCACGATGAGCCCACAAAGCTTTGAGCCGCCAGATTGTAAAACTCGTCCGGCTTGAATTTTTCAACCAGCCGCATGATTGACGGCAGTTCACCGAGCTCAAAGTTCACCTTCTCGATGTCACTGTCAACGCCAAGCTCGACCAGCCTGTGGTCGATGGCGTTGGACGTGCGGCGGATGCCGCCGACAACCTTGTAGCCTTTTTCAAGCAGAAGCTTGGCCAGATAAGCGCCGTCCTGTCCGGTAACGCCGGTGATGAATGCAGTTTTTGTCATGCCATTTCTCGTTGTATTTCAAGCTGCGGAAGGTTGTGTGAGGGCCGTATCACAATTGGCAACGGCGTCAAGCACGTCGCTGGCGACATCGCTCCAGCGGCGCAACGTTGGTCTGGCCGCGCGCACACGGCTGCCCAGTGCTTCGCTCCACGCTTTGTCCGTCATGAAGCGCTCGAAAATGGCGGCAAGCTCAGCGGCGTTGTCGGGGTCGAAATAGACTGCAAGATCGCGGCCAACCTCACGCAACGACGAATTGGGTGCTGAAATCGCCGGCGTGCCAAGCCAAAGCGATTCGCCGAGCGGAAGCCCCCATCCCTCAACCCTGCTGGCCATCACCGTGGCGAGTGCGTTCTCGTAGAGCTTGATAAGGTTGGCCTGACTTGGCGCAGTGACAAACTGCACATACGGTTCCGCGCGCGCATAGATGCTTTGTCGCAACGCCTGGCGGCTGCGCGTGCGATCAATGCCGGCAACGACAAAAAGCGGCGGCGTCTTGCCAGCGTCAAGGAGATGCAGGATTGCGTCGAGTACCACATCGAGATTTTTTCGGCCCATGGTGATGCCAACGCCCATGAAGTAGGGCCTGTCAGGCAAATCAATATCATCAAACGTGCCATCTGCGCGGCACTCATGGCAAAGTTGCACAACCACGCGGGACTTTGGCGCAGGGAGCAACCCGGCCCGCACTGCCTCTCTAATGTCTGCATCGGTAAAATACGAAATTGGCAATACTTGGTCCGCACTGTTCATGATGATGGAGTTATCGAAGACAAACGCTTTGCGAAACCGCTCGGGCGTCAAAAGTTCTTCATGCAAGGGGAAAATGTCGTAGAGCATGGCGCTCAGCCTTACCCGTGAGGCCCTTTGCTTTAAAAAATGCGCCATTTCGCTGATGTATCTGGGACGGGCAGCAGAAAATAAAACGCCGTCCACCAAATCCACCTGCTCGAGATAGTTGGCAATATCCGGGAAACGCGCTGCGTTTGCGGTATTGACCAGCAACTGTGCAGCGTTTTGAATGAAACGACTCAGTGGAAGGTCATGGTGTCGCAAGTCGACCGACTTGATCGGGACTCCGCGTTGCGGCAAACCAAGATCTACAGGGCCGTTTACGCTCGCCTTGCCGAACAACGGCTTGACACGGAAAAATTGGCGGCGACCGGTGTCAAAAACCACAAATTGCACCGAAGGCGCCTGGAGCGAAACTTCGTAGGCGATCTCTGCCACAACGCGCGCAATGCCATAATATTTGATTTTTGTCCTGTTTCGGAAGTAAAGTTCGGAAAGATCATAGTATATCGACGGCATCAGGACTCGTTCCATCCAATTCACGGCACACAACCTTTGAGGTCCGCCGCGCCAAAATACAACCGCTATCCGACAATTTCTTTGCCGATTAACCCCAAACAGAACCTTTAGCAGGTAACTCTCTAACTTGACGCATCCAGCCTCGAAATGTCACGACAACGCAATGACGGGGACGCGGCTTGCCAATATGCAAGTTATGTACATTTCGGGGAGGAATTATGGCGGGACGATTGGCAGGAAAAATCGCGATCATTTCGGGAGGCGCAACCGGCATGGGCGGCGCGGCGTCAAAGCTGTTTGCCGCCGAGGGCGCCAAGGTCGGCATTATTGACCGAAACCCGGTCGCGTCCGCCGATACGGTCAACGCCATCCGCGACGCCGGCGGGGAAGCCATGTTTGCCATTGCTGATGTATCCATCGGCGAAGATGTGAACCGCGCCGTGGCAGAGATCAGCAACGCATTCGGCCCGGTGACGGTACTATTCAACCATGCAGGAACCATCATCATCAAACCGTTCCTCGATACCACGGAAGAAGAGTGGGACTGGCTCCATGCCGTCAACGTCAAGTCGATGTTCCACATGACCAAGGCGGTGCTGCCGCAGATGATCGCGGCGGGTGGCGGGTCGATTGTTTGCACCTCATCAATCTCCGCCGTCGCTGCAACGCCGATGGAAGTGCTTTACGACACGACCAAGGGCGCGGTGCACATGTTTGCCCGCGCCATCGCCGTCGAGTTCCGCGACCAGAACATCCGTTGCAATGCCGTTTGCCCGGGCTTCGTGCGCACGCCCCATGGCCTGCGCGAGGTTGCAGACCTGCAAAAGTTCGGTGTGGACGCCTCGGATGCAGCCATCGCTGCACAGCAAGGGCGCATCGCCGAACCCGAGGAAATCGCCCGCGCAGCGCTGTTTCTGGCGTCTGATGACGCAAGCTTTATCAACGGGACGCATCTGTTTGTGGACAACGGCTTCACGGCAGTCTGAACCTGGCCGCATAAACCCGCGGTTTACCACAACCGAAACTCGCCTCATGCGGGAAACCACCTGTTAGTCTTGCCGGTGCATGCTCACTCCCAACCAACGCGGGGAGAAAGCAATGGGTATCGTTACAAATGCAAAGTTTGGCGTCATCGGGCTGATCGCAGCCGCAGTTGGCGTGTCTCAGATCGATAAGAGCATGAACTATGTCGAGGTTGATGCTGTCGTCACCAAGTCAGACGTTGACTGCTTCATCAAGAGCGGCAACGAGTCTGTAGTCCAGAAGGACACAGAGAAGATGGCCTATATGGATTGCGAAATGGCGCCGTTTGCCGCCGCTCAGCATGGCTTCAAGGAAACCGACATCAGCAAACGCTCACAATATTCCGTCAGCTATGTGTCACCGGTGGATGGCAAAAAGCACAAGGGCGCGAACATGAAAGACTATGTCGAATACAAGGTCGGCCAGAAGATCAATGTCTACGCCCACAAGGAAGACGCGTCCAAGATGCGCTGGTAGTATCCGGCATCAGCAAACAGACAAGGCCGCAGCAGTTGCGCGACCTTGCTACAGTTAAATTCCAATCTATTCGGTAAAATCAAACGATTGAATTTTTCTGTGAACCCAGCCACAGGCCGAGTAAAGTTCTCAAAATACCTATAATGCAGTTATCTTCAAGCTATTGCATTGATTCTACAACAATGCGATACCCCGCAATGTTCTATTTTTGTTCTGGTGCCTTATGACGCTGTCTGTTTTAGAGATGTGTGCTGGCGCAGGCGGGCAGGCCCGTGGCCTGGAACTGGCGGGGTTTTACCATACCGGCGCAATCGAGTTGGACGCCGATTGCTGCGAAACACTGCGCTTAAATCGCAAAGATTGGACTATTCATCAGGCAGACCTGTCTAAGTTTGACGGACGTGAATATAGGGGAATAGACCTTTTGGCGGGGGGGCTGCCTTGCCCGCCGTTTTCAATTGCTGGAAAGCAATTGGGAGAAAAAGACGACCGCAACTTGTTTCCATCGGCGATTCGCCTTGTTGATGAAACGCGCCCTAAAGCAATAATGATTGAAAATGTTCGCGGTTTTTTGTCAGCAATATTCGAGGACTATCGTGGCTTTATCAAAGGTGAACTCAACAAACTTGGATACGAAACTCATTGGCGGTTATTTAGCGCCTCCGATTATGGAGTACCTCAACTTCGCCCGAGAGTGGTCATTGTCGCACTGCGACATGATGTAAAAGACTATTTTGAGTGGCCCAAACCCAGAACCATTGACGCACCAACTGTCGGAATGACACTTCTCGACTTGATGTCAGCCAACGGATGGCTTGGGGCAAAAGCTTGGGCAGAAGGAGCCAATGATATTGCGCCTACGTTGGTTGGCGGGTCGAAGAAGCACGGGGGGCCTGATCTCGGCCCCACTCGTGCACGGCAGGCATGGGCAACTCTCGGCGTCGACGGAAAGTCCGTTGCGGATACAGCTCCAGCGCGAGATTTCGTGGGCATGCCCCGGCTGACCGTTCGGATGGCGGCAAGAGTCCAAGGGTTTGGAGATGATTGGCAATTTCATGGGCGCAAAACAGCAGCCTACAGACAAATTGGCAACGCGTTCCCTCCGCCTGTCGCCAAAGCAATTGGCAGCAGCATAAAAGAAGCAATCCAGATCAGACGGATTTTTTCAATCAAGGCAGTTTAATGACAGCATTCGATGTTTCATTTTTTCAGGAGGCTCGACGGAGTTTTCACGCAGCACTGTTTCGAGCAGGAATATTGTCGATTGACAGCAGTGGTATTCCCTCAATTGCCGACAAGGCTTCACGTCAAAGCCGCGAAATAGCCACAGGAATCATTACACGTTTGGGGCAGGATGTTTCAGGCGCTCGTTTGGCGGGTCAAATGGCTGGGAATGAATTTGAGACAATAGTCGGTGAGTATATTGAAGAAACGTTCCCAAAACTATATAATATAAGGCCTGGCGCTTATTCAGTTATCAAAGGCAAAAACCGGCTGGCTATAGCAGCAGCAGATCAATATTCGCACCTAGGATCACTCGATGTTTTAGCAAGAAACAATCCAGAACTTGCCGTCGCAATTGGTATGGACTATATTATAAAACCTGATGTAATGATATTGAGAAGCCCTGTATTTGATTCTGATATAAATAAGGATGAGTTTCTTGTAGATTCAAAGATTGCCAATTTAACTTCAATCCGCTCTTCAAACAACGCCCTGCCAATTCTTCATGCTAGCATTTCATGCAAGTGGACACTTAGATCTGACAGGGCGCAGAATGCACGCTCCGAAGCGTTAAATCTGATGCGAAATCGCAAAGGGCGCGTTCCGCACATTGTCATTGTGACAGCGGAGCCTACTCCCAACAGATTGGCGTCGATAGCACTGGGTACCGGTGACATTGATTGCGTTTATCATATCGCTTTGCCTGAACTCAAAGAGTCCATAGCCCAGTACGAGTATGAAGATGCTGCTGCAATGTTGGACACAATGATTAGAGGTAAGCGACTACGCGATATTTCGGACCTTCCGCTTGACTTGGCTACGTAAGCAATTGGGCGTCACGCCGACATCACCCGCACTTCCGTGCCCCAAGGGTCGGTGACAGTCTTGGACTGCCCGGCCTTCGACTTCATCTCAACCCAGCCGAGCCCCGTGCGGTCAGCGTCACGCTTGCCTGCGCCGCGTGAGTGCCAGACATTGGCACCGATGTGGTGGTGGTAGCCGCCGGTGGACAGGAAAACCGCTTGGCCGCCGTAGTGCGCCACAGTGTCAAAGTTCATTTCCTCGTGCCAC
>JANPEK010000055.1:0-3025 GCA_031422915.1 Phyllobacteriaceae bacterium
TACAAACACCTCATCGAAAAGGGTAAACCTCCAAAACTCGCCCTCATCGCCGTCGCCCGCAAAATCCTCATCACCGCCAATGCACTGCTGCGCGACAACAAGGAGTTCGCCGCTTGATCCCAATACAGTTGCCAGACTTTCCTTGATCTCCATAACGACCCAAGTCTGGATCGTCGCAAAAAAGCCCGACGAAGACGAACGGTGGGACAGGTCGCGCTTTTTGCCACCTGTGCAAAGTGGGTGCCAAACTTGGCTCCGTTCCTTTCCCCACACGACGCGCCGGGAAAAAAACAAAAAAACTTATCCACCCCAATTTCACCAGCCTTATAATCCCGCCAGTATTTTCAATTGGAGAAACAGGATTTGGACTGGCCCCTCGCCATCAACCGCAATCGTGATGCGCTTCGGCGTATTGTGGCGGCTTTGTTTTTGATGATGGGGCCAGGCGGCGCGGCGAAGATGCAACGGCATGTTTATGCTGCCATTCTCATGGTCCTGCGGCCTGCCGAGTCCGCCGTGCGCCGTCTTATTGTCATTGCCGCGCACGGGTTGTCGCTGAAGCCGCGCGCGCCGCGTCCGCTGCCGGCGGCGCTTGCCGGATTCGGAATGGGTGACGGGTCGAAAACGCCGTCCTTTTGCCTGTTCGATCCGCTCAAGCATTTCGACCTTGATGATCACGATAACAACGCGTTACCGCGTTTCAGCTTTGACAGTCTTTATGAGCCCGAATTCGACGCGTCGCATGGCTTTCAGCCCGATGTGCCGGTTGATGCCGCCCACCTGTTCACGCGTCTTCGTGCCTTGCGCGCCGCGTTGAACGACCTTCCCCTTCAGGCGCGCCGCCTTGCCCGCTGGCAGGCGCGGCGTGATGTGTTGCTCAAGGCCAACACGCCGTTCAAGCCGATGCGGATCACGCCCTTCCGCCCCGGTCTGCCGCCCGGCTGGCGCCAGCGCCGCATTCATGAAATTGACGATGTGCTGCGCGAATGCCACGGATTGGCGCGCGATTTGTTGAACGCGCCCAACACCTCTTGAGATGTCCGGTCATTTTGGCGCGGCAGGCAATGGCTTTCGTGGCAGGCCGTTGACAATGCGGGTTGCCTCCCTTAATGACCCGCCAACCGCAGGAATAAACCCCTGCGGTTTTACGTGTCCCGTGATTTTTCCCGATGCGTCGGTGAGAATTCTGTCAGAGACCATCAGGTTTCAGAGGAGGGCGCGTTTCCCACACGGGGCGGATGGTCTGCGCCGTGGCAACTATTGAGGAAATGCGATGAGTAAGCGCGAGTCAGCAAAATACAAACTTGACCGCCGTATGGGCGAAAACATCTGGGGTCGTCCGAAGTCCCCGGTCAACAAGCGTGAATATGGTCCGGGCCAGCACGGCCAGCGCCGCAAGGGCAAGATGTCGGATTTCGGTCTGCAGCTTCGCGCCAAGCAGAAGCTCAAGGGCCATTACGGCGACATTTCGGAAAAGCAGTTCCGCGCCATTTACACCGAAGCTGCCCGTCGCAAGGGCGACACCGGTGAAAACCTGATCGGTATCCTGGAATCGCGTCTTGATGCGATCGTTTATCGCGCCAAGTTTGTCGCGACGATTTTCGCCGCGCGCCAGTTCGTCAATCACGGCCACGTCAAGGTCAATGGCCGTCGCACCAACATTGGTTCCTACCAGTGCAAGGTCGGCGACATGATCGAAGTGAAGGATGCATCGAAGCAGCTGGCTTTCGTGATGGAAGCCAACCAGCTTGCCGAGCGCGATGTGCCCGATTACATCACCGTCGATCACAACAAGCAGGTCGCGTCCTACATGCGCGTGCCGACCTTGTCCGACGTGCCGTTTGCCGTGCAGATGGAGCCAAATCTGGTCGTCGAATTCTATTCACGCTGATCCGTTCAAGTATATATTGAAGAGCCGCCCGGGAAACCGCGGCGGCTTTTTTCTTGGGCTTTTTCTTGGGTTTTTTCTTGGGTGAGGAATGCACTGATGGACTCCCTGCACGACATCGTCGCCTCCATCCACCAGTCGCTGTTGCCAAATGTCGGCGAGGGCACGGTCGCGACCTACATTCCGCAATTGGCCAAGGTTGACCCCAAACAGTTCGGCATCGCCGTCCTGCCGCTCGATGGACCGCCTGCTTTAGCTGGCGATTTTGATACCTCGTTCTCCATCCAGAGCGTGTCCAAGGTTTTCTCGCTGACACTCGCGCTCGGCAAAGTCGGCGACTCGCTGTGGAAACGTGTCGGGCGCGAGCCTTCGGGTTCGGCTTTCAACTCGATAGTCCAGCTTGAGCGCGAGCTCGGCATTCCGCGCAATCCTTTCATCAATGCGGGGGCAATTGCCGTTGCCGATGTATTGCTGTCCGGTCATGTTCCCAAGGAAGCCATTGGCGAAATCGTACAGTTCGTCCGCTTTCTTGCCGACGACGATGACATTGCCATCGATCCCGCCGTCGCCGCCTCGGAAGCTGCAACCGGCCATCGCAACATGGCGCTTGCCGAATTCATGTGCAGCTTCGGCAATTTGACCCAGCCGGTCAGCCATGTGCTTGGCGTCTATTTCCACCAGTGCGCGCTGGCCTTGTCATGCCGCCAACTGGCGCAAGCGGGAATGTTTCTCGCCAATGGCGGCGTCAATCCGATGACGAACCGCCAGGTCGTCTCGCGCGAGCGCGCCCGCCGCATCAACGCCTTGATGCTGATGTGCGGCCATTATGACGGCTCCGGCGATTTCGCCTACCGGGTCGGTCTGCCCGGCAAGAGCGGCGTCGGTGGCGGTATATTGGCCATTGCGCCGGGCAAAGCCTCCATCGCCGTCTGGTCGCCGGGGCTCAATCAAGTCGGCAACTCGCTGGTCGGCACTTTGGCTTTGGAAATGCTGGCCAAGCGCACCGGCTGGTCGATCTTTGGAAGCTAGAGAGTGTTCTCAAAGCGGGATTTTTGCTTGCCAAGCACCTCTGGAGAGTTAAGAGGGCTAATCACAGGGGAGAACTCAGCATGAGCCAGTCTTGTCCGCTTTGCGGTG
>JANPEK010000056.1:0-4024 GCA_031422915.1 Phyllobacteriaceae bacterium
CGGTCCAATCTCGTCTGCCCCGGATTCAGTGACGAATCATCCGCCATCATTGCCCTCGCTGACGCTCAGCATCGCGATTTTCCGGCTGATGTCGAGATTTGACGGGAAGTTCACGAAACGGGAACGCCGGAACGCCGAAAACTCCAGGCAAGGATTTTGACAAAGTTTGCCAATCTTTGCTATGATCGCGAAAAGGAGACCTGCCATGGCCACTATGAACATTTCCCTCCCCGACCAGATGAAAGCATGGGTGGAAGCCCAGACCGAAGATGGCCGCTATGCCAACGCCAGCGATGTTGTGCGTGATTTGATCCGAAGGGAACAGGTGAAAGCACAGAAGATTGCAACTCTTCAGGAAATGGTGCAAGCAGGGATTGATAGTGGGTTCAGCCCAGTGACCCGCGAAGAGTTGTTCGAAAGAGCAAAAGCCCACGCACGGAGTGTCCATGGAATACCGGCTGAGTGACGAGGCACAATTCGACACCATTCAAATCTATTCCGATGGTCTCCTGCGATGGGGCACCAAGCGTGCCGAGGCCTACTACAACGGCATCTACGACACATTCATCGACATTGCGGATTTTCCGCTGGCCAATCGCGAAAGAACAGAAATCAAGACCGGTATCCGCGTCCAAATATACGAAAGCCATCTGATCCTGTACCGCGTTGTCGATGACGCTGTCCAAGTTCTCCGCGTCGTTCACGGCCACTATGATTGGCAAAGCGAACTCTGAGCCAATGCGGCCTAAACCATTCGTTAACGCTTCCGGCAAACTCCCGGCGGCACGCAATTTCATAAACCCGCCAGCAACCGGAACACTCTACAGTGCTGCAAGAGTGCAACCGGATACTCCCGATGAACCGTTTTATTGTCATGCTGATGGCTGGTGGCGCGCTTATCGCAGGGGTGCCTGCCATGATGCAGGAAACCGCGCAACTGGACGACGGAAAGCCTGCGCCAAGTGTAAAAGCCGTCAGCATGAAGCCGCCGACATCTTCGACAAGCACACCGTCTGGCGCAGTGCGCCTGAAGCCGGATGCGCGCGGGCATTATGTTGCCGACTTCAAGATGAATGGTAAAACGGTCACCGCGCTGGTCGATACCGGTGCAAGCATGGTGGCGATAAACAAAAGCACGGCCAAAAGGCTTGGTATCAATGTCAAACCATCCGACTTCATCCACGAGGTCAACACTGCAAACGGTGTTGCCAAGGTTGCAGGCGCTGTCATCCGCGAGATTCAAATTGGCCGGGTCAAGGTTCGGGATGTCCAAGCGGCAGTACTGGAAGACAAGGCGCTGGATGGCACGCTGCTTGGCATGACGTTCCTGAAGCGCCTCGAAGGCTTCAGTGTCACCGATGGCGACCTGATCCTCAAGCAGTGATCAACCGATCCGTCGCACCACCGCATCCGTCATTGCCGGCCGCTTTTGTGTGATCCCATAAGCCGACACCACCGACAGCGCTGCCAGTTCGGCCGCATCGTTGTTGCGCGCATGCACCTTGCCCAGCGCATCGCCCTTGCTGACCGCAGCACCAACCGGCAACAGATCCGTCAAGCCAACCGCATGGTCGACCTTGTCTTGCGGGCGCGTCCGCCCGCCGCCCAGAGCCACGACAGCAAGGCCAAGATCACGCGTCGCAATGGTGCTGACAAAGCCGTCCTGTGATGCTCGCACATCGACCATGACGGGCGCAGCCGGCAGATAATGTTCCGCTTTGTCCATGAAGTCCGCCGGTCCACCGAGCGCTGCCACCATGCGGGCGAAAACATCCGCCGCCTTGCCGCCATCAAGCGCCCGTTGTGACAAGGCCAAACCGTCCTTGATCGATTTGGCAATGCCCGTTGAAACCAGCATCTCCGCCGCCAGCGCCAGCGTCACCTCTTCCAGGCGTGCATCGCGTTTGCCGCGCAGAAAATGCACCGCGTTCATCACCTCGACCGCATTGCCAGCGACGCTTGCCAGCGGCTGGTTCATGTCGGTGATCAGCGCGGTTGTGCGCAATCCAGCGCCATTGGCGACAGAGACAAGACTTTCTGCCAGTTTCACCGCATCTTTGGATTTGGCCATAAACGCGCCGTTGCCGGTCTTTACGTCGAGTACGAGCGACTGCAAACCGGCTGCGAGTTTCTTGGAAAGGATTGAGGCGGTGATCAACGGAATGGATTCGACGGTCGCCGTCACATCGCGGATGCCGTAGACGCGTTTGTCGGCGGGTGCGAGATCGGCAGTCTGGCCAATGATCGCCGTGCCGGTCTCCAGCACCACCTTGCGGAACAGCGCGTTGTCTGGCTGACTTATGTAGCCCGGGATGGCATCCATCTTGTCGAGCGTGCCGCCGGTATGGCCAAGTCCCCGCCCGGAAATCATCGGCACGAACGCGCCACAGGCCGCAACGATGGGTGCCAGCATCAGCGAGACATTGTCGCCGACACCGCCGGTCGAATGTTTGTCAACAACCGGCCCCGGCAGGTCCGACCAGTCCAGCACAGTGCCCGAATCGCGCATGCCCAGCGTAAGTGCCACAGCCTCATCACGGCTCATGCCGTTGAAGAACACCGCCATGGCCAGCGCTGAAATCTGACCCTCAGTGACATAGCCGTCGGTAATGCCACGAACGAAAAACGCGATCTCTTCGGCGGTCAGCGCCTTTCCATCGCGCTTGGCGCGGATGATCTCCTGCGGCAACATCAGTAGTTTGAAGCCGAAGCAGACGCCTTGCCGGACAGCACTGCAAGGCAATCGTCCAGCAACCCCGAAGCACCGAAACGAAAGGTCGCAGGTGTCGCCCAGTCCGGCCCCATGATCGTGTCCGCCAGTTCCAGATATTTCGCGGCTTCGTCCACCGTGCGGATGCCACCCGCCGGTTTGAAGCCGACATCGCGGCGGCCTGATGCCTTGATGGCACTCAGCATCGCTTCTGCCGCAGCAAGGGTCGCGTTGACCTGCACCTTGCCGGTGGACGTTTTGATAAAATCCGCACCTTCGGCAATCGCCAGATCCGACGCTGATCTGATCAGCTTCTGGTCGCGCAGTTCGCCCGCTTCAATGATCACCTTAAGCAGCGCCCGGCCATTGCAAACGGATGCGATGATGGCGATCTGCTCGCCTGCCAGCTCGTGTTCGCCCTTCTTGAATGCGCGATACGGGAAGACAAGGTCGATCTCGCCCGCGCCATCCTTGATCGCCTTTTCCGTCTCCATCACCACCGGTGCACTGTCCTCATCGCCGCCCGGAAAATTGACCACCGTGGCGATGCGGATGCCTGTGTCTTTCAGCAAGGGTTTCGCGCCTTTGACGAAGCGCGGCCAGATGCAGATGGCCGCGACCTTGCCATAAGGCGTTGTCGCCTTGGCGCAAAGTGCAGCGACGGCCGTGTCGGATGACGTCGCATTCAAATCGGTCAGGTCGATCAATCCGAGCACTTTGCGCGCTGTTTCCGTGCGGTTTTCGCTCATGCAAAGTGTCCAATCGCCAGCTTGATGATCGCCGCCAAACGCTTGCCGCCGAGCGGGGCCATTTCCTTGGTTTCGTGATGCGAGATTTCCTGACCTGTCATGCCTGCGGCGTAATTTGTCACCACAGAACAGGCGGCAACCTTCATGTCGAGAAACCGCGCCAGAATGACTTCCGGAACCGTCGACATCCCAACCGCATCCGCGCCGATCATCCGCGCCATGCGGATTTCCGCCGGTGTCTCGAATGATGGTCCGGAAAACCACATGTAGACACCCTTCTTGATATCGACGCCGGTCTTCACCGCCGCCGCCTCAAGCGCCCTGCGCATGCCCTCGTCGTAAGCATTGGTCAGTCCGACAAAGCGCCGGTCTGTCGGCTCACCAAACAGCGGGTTGGAGCCGGAAAAATTGATGTGATCCTCGATGATCATCACGGAACCCGGCGGCATATCTTGGCGCACGGAACCTGCGGCGTTGGTCAGAAGCAAATTCGTGATGCCAAAGGCAGATAGCGTTTCGAGCACGGTACGCATCGCCCCTGCATCGCCATGCTCGTAATAATGCA
>JANPEK010000057.1:0-4991 GCA_031422915.1 Phyllobacteriaceae bacterium
CAGGTGAGCGCGCGGATGCCGTCGCTGAGCATGTTGCCGTTGGCATCGTAAGTGTAGGCGCGGCCTGCAACGCTTGTCGGCGTGTGCGGTCTTGCCGCCGTGCCTGCGGGATAGACGTAGGGGTAAGGCGCAGTTCCGCCCACCGCAAACGGGCCGCCTGGGTTGCGTGTGCGCGACAGGAGATTGTCGTTGGCGGCGTAGGTGAACGTCTCGTCGAGTGTGTTGTCACCGGCATTGTCCACTGTGACCAGCCGGTCGAGATCGTCGTAAGCATAAGTCCAGTCATCGGATGGCGTCAGCCCGTTGATCGACAGAATGCGCCCGGCGACATCGCGTGTGTAGACATTGTCAATCAGAAAAACCCCACCCGCGTTCTTCGTCACGATGCGCATCAGCCAGCGCCGTGTCGGCGAATAGGTGAATGTGGTGGTGACGCCATTGGCGTAGGTGATCGCAGCTGTCTGGCCGTCGAGTTCGTAGGTTTGGCTGGTGATCATGCCGGGGATGGATTTGACCCGGTTCGCACCATCATATTGCCACAGCGCCGAACTGGTGCCCGCAGACACGGGCCCGGGTTGATAGGTCTTGTACAAGAGCGTCCTGCCGCCATAAAAAGCGCTGGCAATGGTGTGCGTGCCGGACGAATCAACCACATCCTGCCGCGCAAGAACCCCTCCGCCATTGTAGCTGAACCTCTGCGTCGCATTGCCATTGGCAGCAGTAGTCAACTTGCCGACGTTGAAGTAGCCGCCCACTGCCTGATCATAGGTGTTGGTGACCAGAACCGGATCAGCCACAACCGGCAAGGCAATGCGCCGCTCGGTAAGGCGACCGGCATCGTCATACCCCATTACCGTCTTGACCCCGCGCGCATCGGTCTGCGCGGTCAAACGGTTGGCGCGGTCGTAGGTGTAGGTCCATGTGCCAAGGTCCGGATCGCTGGCAGACAGGCGGTTGCCCAGCATGTCATGGACATTGCTCCAAACAGCACCTCCTGCATCCTTCACACCGGTCATGCGGCCAAGCGCGTCCCATGCGCGCGTTTCGGTCTGCACACCCGCGCCAAGCTTGCGGTCAATGCGGATGATGGTGCCATCGGTTGATGACCATGTCTTGCGCGCACGGCCAAGCTCATCCGTTTCCGTGACAAGGCTGAGCGGCACGTTGGTCACGCCAGATACAGTCGGTGCAATCGCGTAGGACAGGGAGCGTACTGCACCATCCGGCTGCGTGACCGACAGCGGCCGGTCTGCCCAATCATGGATGGACGTCACAAATTTCGGCGCCGTATCGCCGGTCAGATGCGGCAGGCTTTTGGTTGCGATGTTGCCGCGCTCGTCATAATCCGTCAGCACATGGATCATGCTGGCAACATCGTTGAACACGGCTCCCGGAAGGCGCTCGCGCCAAGTCCGGCCAAATCCATCAAAGTAACTTACGCTGTTGAGTTGGCCCGCCGGCGTCGGCCAATAGGTCGTGACATATTGGTTGGCCGGCGCGCCCAAGGCCGAGTAGCGCGTGTATTTGTAATCGCCGGTGACAGTGTTGTTTGCGTTGTAGGGACGGCAAAAGGCATCGTACGTAAAGATATGGCGAACCGCGTCAATGCCGGTCTTTTCACTTGGCTTGCCGCAGACCGTATCGTAGGCGGCGGTCGCCTGATGGCGGTTGTCATCCGCATAAAGCGGGTCGCGAATGGCAACCGGAAACAATTTGAAAGATTGGTCATAGTCAGTTTCGGTGCGATTGCCATTCGCATCAGTTGTAGACGTCTGATTGCCGTTGGCGTCGTATGTGAACGCCAAATCCGTATATATGCTGGCAGGCGATATGGATTGATAGTCTTGCTGGCGGGTCACATCGCCTGTCGTCGGCGCAGCGCCAAACGCTCCCTCGTCGTAGGCGAGCCGCTGCAGGTTTATACGCGGTTGCGCGGAATCAAAGCCGGACCATTTGCTGATGCTCGACGGCTTGTCGACAATGTAGGCTGCCGTGTTGGCGACCACCGGTGCCGAGATCATCAGCTCGTCTCCGGTTACATCAGTGCGGCCATGGTCCTTGGTCAAAACAACATTCCCGTAGGCGTCAAAGGTGCGTTCGGTTTTCAGTGTTGCGCTGCCGCCGCCTTCGGAAAGGACTGAGGTCGTAGCGGTGTTCAAGGCCTTGTAGGGTTTTGCCGCGACGTTGATGACCCACGTCTCTGACACGTCAGAGCGAACTGCCCCTGTTCCATCCTTTTGAACAACGCGGTCTGTGGCTCCGGCAGATGCGATGTCTTGCCGAAAGGTGGTCTCAACAGTTGGACACGCACTGTCGTTTGCTGCGCACGGCCGCGTTGCTGTCACTGTACGAAACCCGAGAAATCGCCGCAGCGCGGGGTCATATTTGCCCCCTGCATAAGTTATGCGCTGGACTGAAGCAGTTCCCCTGCCGTCGTTGCCGCTGATTTCGGTCAAGGTGTCGATCGCATATGGAAGGTATGTGTTTTGCCATGCAGTCGAAGGGGTAAACTTGAAACCGTTGATGCCGCCGAGCTCATTCTTGATCGAGGCCAGCGTGTTTGGGCGACCATCCACCAACTTGGAGACGAGGAAAGTTCGGTTGGTTGCGGTCAAATAGCCGGATAAAAAATCTGCGAAGCCATCGCCGTTGAAGTCCCCCGCCAAACTGCCAACAAGTGGGACCGCGATGTTTGCGCCTGACGTTGTCGTCGCGCCCCCGGCAGTCAAATTGAGGAACACAGTTTGCATGTAAGGCAATCGTTCCCCGTTGGATTGCGCACGAACCATAATCTCGGCTTTGCCATCTCCATCCATATCCACGAAACTCGGCAAGCTCTTGTAAAAAGCCGCGCTAACGAATGACGCGCCGCCCGCGCCGGTTAGCAGAGTGAAGCCGCGCCCGTTGCCAAGAAAAATTGTGTACTGAGAGCCGCTGCCCGTGCCCGGCCCCGAAAGCGTTACGATGTCACTCACACCGTCGCCGTTGATGTCTGCAACTTGCCAGCCATGGCCGAGATAGGAGGTCGCAATCGGCAGCGGGCCTGTTGCAACTGTCGTCGGCGTCTCGCCCGGCAGCCAGCCCTGCATCATCCACATTGCAGTTTCAGGTCGCAAAGCATGCAAAGTCTGCACCGTGCCGTCGCCAAAGAAATTGCCGGACGCGACAAATCTGTAAGGGGAGGCATAGAGGTGTTGCAGTCCTGCCTGATCAGGGGCGCTGATTATCTTGGGAACCACATCCTCGTTCTGCGTCAAAGACGGAACATGCGTGTTCGCCAGTTTCGAGCACTCAGGGTAATATCGTGAAGCGCTCGTGCACGGAATAATTGACGGCTGCAGTGTGTTGTTGAACTCAATTGTGTAAGCGCGGCCAAAGCCAGTGTCATACAACGTTCCGTCGCTGCTTCCCCGTGTCGTAACAACAATGTCCGCGCCGTTTATCGCTTTTTTTTCGTTGCTGAAATACTGACCCGGATGCAGGCGTTTTGCTCTGGGGTCCGCACCGCTCGTGCCGACGTTCAAGTATCTGGAATAAGTGTTAGTATAAATGCTCTTTTGATTGGACACCGACGATAAGAGATTGATCTTTTCAAAAGTCAGGTAGCGGTCTGACTGGAGCTCATCAATTCCATCGTGTCCACCCCTTGGGAGTAATGTTTCCCGATCACAGTTGGCAAAAAGCTCATCAACGCCATCATTATCTATGTCTTCGAAGGAAGCCCCATAATAATACAAGGGACGATTATTGTAGGTGGTGGTGCAAGCACCGCCACTCAGCGTGACAGTCTTGCTCTCATAAGCCCAATTCATGTCCCTGTAAGCAAATGTCACTGGCGGCAGCGCGGACCCGCCGGAAATCTCGCCGGTTTGGTCGATGATTACGTCTCGGCCATATCGCTTGATGGATGCCAGTCTGGTCGTGTTGGAGTATGGGCTTTGCGCATAGTCCAATGACCATGCGCCGACCATTGCGCTGTTGGAAAGCATCGAGACAGACTTGATCCGTTTGGTGGTCTTCGAGATGCCCTTTCCGTTGGCCATCAGCAACTGATCCGGCCGGTCTTCAAGAAAGAAATTTACTGTGTATAGCGAATAACTGATTGTCTTGGGGTAGCAGACAGGCACCTCAGGGCAGTCGTAATCGTAAGTGATACTATTGCCGCGCGTGTCGATAACTTGAGCTAGCAGCCAGCGGTAGTATCCGGCGAGCGCTCCATCTGGTCCGGCAGAGGCTGCAAACGCGATGGCGGGTTTGAACACAGCCCGAACACCATCCTTGGCCGTCACTTCCCACTGGTTCAGCGCGCTGTCGTAACGGATACGCTGATAGCCCTCTGTCTCCTCCGCATGCGTGCCGCCACTGACACACGAAGGGCTTGTCATACCCGCCGCACAGCCGACCAGTTCCGTGCCATCCAGTACAAGGCGGTCATTGGCATCAAATGCCGGCACTCCGCCGCGCGGCCGGGCGCGCTCGATGACGGAAAAGCCGGACAGGCCCCAGCCAAATCCAAGCCAACCCTGATAGTTGCCGCCAATTTTTGTTCGCCGACTGGAGTCGTAGTCCAGAGATATCTCCGGTTCCAGCCCACGAAATTGCGGCAGTGCAAGTTCATAGCCATAACGCAGCGAACCATCTGCGCCGAAGCGAGGCGCGGATGGCTGCAGAAAGCTTCTGGAGTTTTGGGTGTCGCTGCCAGGTTCTGTTGTGCCAGCAGCTGCCGAAGACGTTACAGCAGTTGTTGAACCCTGCAACGCATTGTCCTCAGGTTCGACGCCGGTTTCCGCGGTGCCCTTGTTCGGCTGATCCGCCAGCTTGACACTCTCATCTCCAGAAGATGTCTCAGGCGCACTTTCAGGAACCGCGCCGTCCGGTATGGTGATCTCACCTGTGGCGGGCGAAGGCGATCCATTGCCCAGCTCCTGTGCCATGCTTGGCGTCACAAACATGCAAATGGCACTCATGACGCCGATCAATTTTTGTAAGGT
>JANPEK010000058.1:0-11963 GCA_031422915.1 Phyllobacteriaceae bacterium
TACAAACACCTCATCGAAAAGGGTAAACCTCCAAAACTCGCCCTCATCGCCGTCGCCCGCAAAATCCTCATCACCGCCAATGCACTGCTGCGCGACAACAAGGAGTTCGCCGCTTGATCCCAATACAGTTGCCAGACTTGATCACATGTCAGCAGCGGCGAATGCGGATGCTGTTCGCCCCGCCATATCAATGCTGTTGAATAACGTCTCAGCTTTCGCTGTCGTCAGGTCGCTTGACCGGCGCTCAAGTTCCTGAAACCTCAATCTTGCCCCGTTACCGTGCCGAACTCTATTGACCAGATTAATCGGCAGTCTATAGAAGGCACCGGTTCGGAGTGTGGCGCAGCCCGGTTAGCGCACTAGTCTGGGGGACTAGGGGTCGTGGGTTCGAATCCCGCCACTCCGACCAATTTCTCAAATATCTCAGAAATTTGCGAAACCTCGCCAAGGTTTGACAAAGAAATTATACGGTTGCCGTGTGGAAGTATTTTTGGTCCGTTCCCGCGCCTGATGTTTCCAGAATTCTCGTCTCGTAAAGTACAGACAACATCTGCGCATCAAGCGTTTCAGGAGCGGGGCCGAAAGCAGATGTCCGGCCGCCCGCGATCGCGTGAATTCTATTGGCAAACGCTGCGGCCAGATTGGGATCGTGCAACACCGCAATCACACCGCCGCCCTTGGTCGCAAAATCCTTCGCTGCGCACATGATGCCGATCTGGTGTTTGAGATCAAGGCTCGAGACCGGCTCATCCAGAAACAGCCAGCGCGGACCATCCGACCCGACTGGTTGATGCACCTGCGCAAGAACCCGCGTCATGTGGGCGCGCTGTTGCTCGCCGCCCGACATTTCATGGATCAGAGGTCCCGCGTAACGTTCAAGACCTGCCAGCCTGCGGCAGCGTTGAGTTATGACATTGGCATTGACACTTCCGCCGGCCGCCACCACGCCAAGTCTGACGATTTCGCATACCGTGAATGGAAACGGCACGCTGGTGTTTTGCGGCAGCACGGCGCGCACTCATGCAAGATCAGACGGCTTCATGCGCCGGATGTCGCGGCCATTCAAAGTGGCGTTTCCCGTGAACGGCAACTCACCCGTCAGGGCGCGAAGAAGCGTGATCTTGCCAGAGCCGTTTTGCCCGAGAATGACGGTGCCGTGACCGTGATCGACCAGGAACAGCTTGATGAGCGGATGGAAACGACGGCAGGCGATTTGTTTAATGAAATTTCTGGCGTCAATGTGTCCGGCACCGAGCGTTTGCTTGGCGAGACGTTCAACATACGCGGAATCGGCTGGGGACGAAGGACGCATTATTGTCAATGTCGATGGTGTCGGCAAGTTTTACGAATCCTACCGCATGGGCGGCTTCTTCTCTGATCCTGAATTGTTCAAGCGGGTTGAAGTGCTGCGCGGCCCGGCGTCGTCAACGCTATATGGCTCAGGCGCGCTTGTCGGAATTATCAACTTCACAACCAAGGATGCGGCGGATTACCTCGCTGACGGACAAAAGGGCGTCCTCAAGCTGAAGTCGTCCTATGATTCGAATTCCAGTGGCGGGCTTGCATCTTCAATCCTGGCATTGCGCCTGAGTGAAAATGCCGAGCGCCTGCTTGCTGGCGACTATCGCGATATCGGCAACTATACGAGTGGAGACGGCACCGAAATCGAGACGGAAGCCAAGGCGCCGTCGGGTCTTGCCAAGGGCACGTTCCGCTTCAGCGACAACAATAAGCAAATCCTGCGGGTCTCTTATCAGCACTGGACCAGCCCGTCCGATGACCAGCACTATGCGCAGGTGTCAACAACGCCTACGTTCGGAAGTGTGGACCGAAAAGTCACCGACAAGACGGCCATTCTCGCCTATGATAATCCGGCATCCGGCAATGACTGGGTGAACATCAAGGCTCAGTTCTCCTACAGCGACACGACCAATGAGCAGTCCGGTGCATCAGGTGTCGGCAGCACTTTGTTCGATGATAGCACCTATGGCTACAAGACCTACCAGTTCAGCGCCCAGAATACATTCGCCCATTCTGGCGACGCTTGGGAAAACCATCTGACATTTGGCCTGCAGGCCGCACGGCAAACGCGCTCGGTCGAGTCCGCCACGGCGTTTGGGTTCCACCCACAGGGCACCGACCGTCAGATCGGCATCTTTGCCCAAAATGAATTCATCTGGAATGAAAAGCTGACGATCATTCCGGGCATACGAATTGATACACAGATGCTGACGCCCGACACCGGTTGTGTCGGCGCAGATCAAGTGTCCGCAACAGGTGTGTCCCCCAAGCTGGCGGCACACTACAAGTTCAATGAAAACTTTGCTGTCTTTGGGTCGTATGCCCATACCGAACGCCTGCCGACATTGGACGAAGTGTTTTCAGACGACTTCGCCGGTGCCGCAAACAACTACACGTTTGGCCTGAAAAAGGAACGGTCCGACAATTTCGAGGTCGGCGCATCGACGTCCGCTTAAGACATGATAACCGCCGGCGACACGTTGCAGGTCAAGGGAACGCTGGTCCACAACAACATCAAGAATTATATCGAATGCTACCGCAACCAGTCGCCTCAGTACCGCAACACCGGACATGCCGTCATCCAAGGCGCGGAGCTGGAGCTTGCGTACGAAAGCGATGCGTGGTTCGCAAATGTCGGATACTCAATCATACGGGGTGAAAACAAGACGCCGATTTCCGCAACCAATCCGAACGGTTACCTCAATACGGTTGCACCGGATGAGCTGACTGCATCGCTTGGATATCGCATTCCGGACCAAGGCCTGAAGTTCGGCTGGAAAGGCCGGTTTGTTGATGGGCAGGACAAGGTGGTTGGAACGGCAACTGCGCGTCAGGCCTCGAGGGGTTTTGGTGTCCACGCGTTGTTTGCAAGCTGGAAACCGACTGAAGGCAAGATGGTGGGTTTTGAAGCAAACGCCTCTGTCGAAAACCTGTTCAACAGGCAATACAAGGAATATCTCTCGAACGATCCGGCACCGGGCCGGACGTTCAAGATATCTCTCGCCAAGCAAATCGGCTGGTAAGCGGGACGATGTTCCACGGCATGACAATTGTGGAACTGCCGGGACAAACGGCTGACGGCCGGTTGCCCCGACGCCGCAGGCCTGTCTGCGGCGGCGAACTCACCGCGCGCCGTCCGCGCAAAGGTCTAGTGGATCGCCAGCTGTCTGATGGTTTTGCCGACAGCTTGACCGAACAGTCAGAGCGGTTTGCATTACTTGGCAAGTCGCCGCAAGAGCATGGACCGTCTAGAAGCTGGACCAGTCTGCGACTCTTTTTTGTGCATAGTGACGATTGTGTCGTTCCCGAGAACACGCTTGACGTGTCAATGGGATCACCCATATCGGCCTACCCTCAGGCTTCCGGCAAAGGCTGGCTCTCTGGCGTTACGTCTTTTGCGCTGCACAGCGCATGCGCTGCGGTTCTGGTATTTGTCGGCGTTTTGATTGACGTGCCAATGGTCGAAGGCGAGGCCGCAGTTGCCGTCGTGATAATCGGCGATGCGGCAGACGACGATCATGCGACGGGGGAAACGGCTGCATCGGCAACTGCATTGGAAATTTTAGCCGTTTCAGTTGCAGATGTGTCACCTCCAGCTGATCTCGTGCCAAGCAATCGCACTGACACCCAGACTGAAGCAGCTGAACCAGTGGAAATCGAGCCGCTGACATTCAAGCCGCTTGCGCCGCCAAAGTTTGAAATGCCAGAACCTGTGATCGCGCCCAAACTTGTGGTGGCACCTAAACCTGTTGAGGTCGACGAATCCATACTCGCTACTGATCCTTTGGCGAAAACGTCTGTTGTCCCTGAGCTCAGAACGCTGGTGGAAGAGCGGAAGGTGCCCATTGTCGATCCAGTCGAAAAGGTTGAGATTGCCAGACCGGTCACGCCAGTTGAACAGACGGAACTTCCAGCAACACCCAACAAGCCTGTTTTGCCACCCAAAAAGCCGGTGGCCAAAAGGCCGGAGTCCAAGAAGTCTGAGACAAGGAAGCCCGACACGAAAAAACTCGCTGTCAAGAAGCCGGAGAGTAGTAATGACATCAACCGAAAAGCCGCCAAGTCCGAGACTGCATTTGGCAAGGCAAAACCCGCTAAAGTAAGACCGCGCGCCAATGCGAAGCCTGTGCAAACCCCGGTAAAGACGCCTGAAAATGCGATAGGCAAAGCCGCCTCCAAGTCAAACGCCACCGCAATCGGTAAAGGCTAGGGCAAAGTCAACTCCAAGAAGGGCGTCGCAGATGGCGCGGCTAACGGAAAAGCTGCCGCCAAATCGGCTGGAAAATCCTTGCTAAAAAGCGGCAACGCAACGGTTTCAAACTTTGCCGGCTTAGTGCAGAGGAAAATCGCCCTCACACGGCATACGCCTTCTAGCGCTCGTGGCAATGTTATTATTTCTTTCAGCATTTCGACATCCGGCACGATTGCCGGACTGTCAGCTGACAAGAGCTCTGGCAACGGTGCCGTCGATGCGGCAGCGCTTGATCACCTCCGTCGATCGGCTACGTTTGCAAGTCCGCCGGAGGGTGCGCAGACCAGATTCGAAATTCCCGTAACCATCAGATAGGAGAGACGTGCCTTGAACATGTCTTCGCTTTTCGGATTCGACAAGATCGCAGGCAAACGGGGAGATGGGCTCGATCCACGCCTGCGAGCCGCATTTGCTCCGCTGGAGCCGCTGAGTGTTGGTGCAACTCTTCCCGGAAATGTCATTTCGCTGTCTGAAGCACGCAAGCAGCGTTCGGCCAAATGTCCGGCGACGAAGGTGCGCCATGTGTTCTGACCGCAATTCACAGGGACCGGCGCGCGCGCGGATGACAGCTCTGTCTCGATAGCAAGCCTCCGTCTGCCGCGTCAGATTGCTGGCATGCTTGAGATCACTCGAACATTGCTGGATGGCTACGCAGGCATCTTGCGAGATGGCCATGTCGCGGCCAGTGATATCGCGGAAGCATGGTTTGGCAGCGACAAGGGCTTTGCTATCACAATTGCGATTGTGAATCTTGTCAAGGCACTGCGCGACTCCAGGCGTTCGCCGTTCCGTTTCTCAAATCCGGGCTGTCCGGTCTGCCGGGAAATGGCAACACCTCAGAAAAGGTTGCTCCTGAAAATTATGCTTCACATTGCCAATGGACGTGCCGCTGGAGCGCGGAGGCCCTCACGCGTTGCGAAGGCAATGACGAGGTGCCAGTCTTGCTGGCCGCAAAACAATTGCGAGCTGAGTTGGACGCAATCGGTTCACTCAATAATATCGAGAGCCAGAAGGCACTTCATTGACCAATCGGTTGCCTATGCGGGTAACCAAAAAGTGGCATCAGATATCCAATAGAAAAATCAACCAACTCTCCAAATTCCGACGGGCCAATTTCTAATCGCGCGTCACCAAACGATGGTTTTGCCAAGCTCGGTGTCACCTTGCATACGGAAGGCCTTTTCAGGGGAAGAAAGGAACTGACAATTCTGCATGGTGATCAAGAGTGTCGGCTCAAGATCACGCGGCAAGACAAGCTGATCCTGACAAAGTGAGCAACATCCTCAAGACGTTGCCTTCAACGGAAACATATTGAGCAAGGTGCGGATATCCGGTCGTGTCTGCACGAGTTCAGCTATCGTGTATTTGGCAAGCACCCCAAAAAATGCATTGAGCGCCTCGCGCAATGCGGAATTGAGCGTGCAACTGTCAATCAGCGGGCAATCCGAGCCACCTTCGTCAAAGCACTCGGCCATCGAAAACCCGTCTTCTGTCAGCCTCACCACGTCGAGAAGTGTAATCGTATCCGCGGCTTTCCCAAGCTGGATGCCGCCATTGCGTCCGCGAATGGAGTGGATCAACCCGCCTTTTACCAGCGGTTGGAGGATTTTGAACAAAAACAGCTCGGAAACGCTGTAGGCTTTTGCAATGTCAGCGATGCGGCTGGTGCTGTCGGGGCCGTTTGCGGCGCAGTACATCAAGATGCGTACGGCGTAGTTGGTCTGTTTTGTCAGGCGCATATGCCGCTTTCGGGAATCTTGAGTTGTTTTGACAGGTTCTAAACTATACAGTTTGACTCCTGTTTCAACCGGCAATACTCAGTTTTGCAGCAGTTTCGACGGTCGGGCCTTGAACCCATCCTGTTGAGCGGTTTTCTTCGATGAATTCTGCCGGAATCGGCAGGACAAGGGTTCAGGCCGTCGCGCAGTTTGAAAGGGTTCCTAGGTCCGCGGTTGAGGCAGTGACAATTGAAGAGGGATCTACTGGAATGATTTCTGCAAAACGTTCAGGCTACTTTGCGACCGCCGCAATTTTCACTGCCGTCATGGGGCTGGGCCAAGCACGTGCCGAAATCAGTGCTGCCGATGTCGTCAAGAATTACGCTGACATCGCGCAGGCAACTTACGGCGATGCGCTCTTGACGGCCAAGGCCCTTGATGTCGCAATTGACAGTTTCATCGCCGCTCCGTCGGAAAATGGCTTGAAGGCGGCAAAAGCAGCATGGCTTTCCGCGCGCATTCCATACCAACAGTCGGAAGCGTTCCGTTTTGGCAACGCTATTGTCGATGATTGGGAAGGTCAAGTAAATGCTTGGCCGCTCGATGAGGGCCTGATTGATTACGTGTCGGAGACTTATGGCAAGGAAAGCGATGAAAACGCGCTTTACACCGCCAATGTTATTGCAAGCCCCAAGATCAGCATCGACGGCAAGGATGTTGATGCAACGGCGCTGACGCCGGAGTTTCTGTCCGGCACACTCCAGGAGGCAGGGAGCATTGAGGCCAACGTCGCGACGGGTTATCATGCGATTGAGTTTCTCTTGTGGGGTCAGGATTTGAACGGCACCAAAGCTGGCGCTGGTGCCCGACCGTTTACCGATTACGCCAAGGAAGGCTGCACAAACAGCAATTGTGACCGTCGCGCGCAATATCTTGCTTCTGCTTCCGATCTACTGGTCAAGGACTTGGAGGAAATGGCAGCGAACTGGACCAAGGGCGGCGCTGCACGCAAGGTTTTGGTCGAGGGTGATCCAAAGGCCGGTCTTTCCGCAATTCTGACCGGGATGGGTTCGCTGTCTTATGGCGAAGTTGCAGGCGAGCGGATGAAGCTTGGCCTGTTGCTGCATGATCCCGAAGAAGAGCACGACTGCTTCTCCGACAACACTCATAACTCCCACAAGTATGACGCTGTCGGAATTCGCAATGTCTATGTTGGCGAGTATGTGAGGGTTGATGGCTCCAAGGTTTCCGGCCCGTCGCTTTCTGCTCTTGTTGCTGCAAAAGACGCCGCAGTTGATACCGAACTGAAGGCCAATCTTGATGCCACGCTTGTTGCCATGGAAGTCATGGCCAAGCGCGCGCAGGGCGGCGAGGCCTATGACCAGATGATTGGCGATGGCAATCCTGAAGGCAATGCAGTCGTTCAGGCCGCAATCGACGGGTTGATCACACAGACCAAATCAATCGAGCGTGCAATTTCGGCGCTGGACCTTGGTGCCATCAAACTGGAAGGCTCGGACAGCCTCGACAAGCCGGATGCCATATTCCAATGATTGTATGCCAGTGCAACATCATCACGGTACGCGACATCAAAGAGACCATCACCGGTCTTCTTGATGAAGACCTGTGGCGGTTGATTGTGCCGGTTCAAGTTTACCAGGCAATGGGCAAACGCGGCCGCTGCTGTGGCTGTTTCCCCGGCGTTGTGGACATCATTGTGCGCACCACCGAAGCCTATCATCGACGGATTGCCACGCCGCAAGCTGAGGTGATTTGCTTCCTTGACCGGCTTCGCAATGGACATCGACGTCATGAAGAGAATCGTGCCAACGCCTGTGCGCGTTTGAGTGGCGCTATTGCCGCATGATATTTGGCGAATGGCAGTTGGCGAAACGCAATCTCCGGCCTATTTTCAGTTCGCTGAAATGCCTGAGGAGACAATGCCATGAAGGGCCACCAAGACGTCATGAAATGCCTCAATGAGTTATGATATCTTTTCATTGCGCAACAAATAGTTTGCAGACACGCAGCCTCATCCGCAAGTTGTTTGCGAATATCGCTTTGTACAGCGCGGCGCTTTGCTTTGCTGTGTCCGCCAATGCTGCGCCTGAGCTTGCAAAAGAGGATCTGACTCGCAGTGATTTAACTGTAGCAGATTTGGCGCGGGTGAAATCGGTCACTGCTGATCCTTCTGATTTTTCCAAAGCGGAACCATTTGAGCGCAAGACCGGCGGTGCGGCAACGACCGACAAGAGCGTGAACCGGGACATATTCTCGCAGTTCTCGGCCAATCTGAGCTTTGAGCAGGCACGTGATTTCAAACTGGGCAATGCCTTGTTCCGCAAAGTCTGGGTGAGTTCCCCTGCTTCGACGTTGGCCTCCGACGGACTTGGCCCGCTGTTTAACGCCCGCGCCTGTCAGACCTGCCATTTGAAAGACGGGCGCGGCAACCCGCTGGCGATATCTGCTGACGCCTCGTCCACCTTCTTTCGCCTCGCCCGCGGGCCGCGCGATGCAGCAGAAAGGGATAGCATTGCTTCGCTGTCGGTGCTGAACTTTCCCGATCCGGTTTACGGCAGCCAGCTGCAAGACCGCGCCATCCCCGGCCTCAAGGGTGAGGCGCGGATGAATGTCAGCTATGCCGAGGTGGCAAATACGCTCGGTGACGGTTCGATAATCTCGCTCCGTCAGCCAACGTACAGCCTGAGCAATCTGGCCTATGGACCGCTTGATCCTGCGACAACCTTGTCGCCGCGCATTGCCAATCCGATGATCGGAATGGGGTTGCTGCAGGCAATCCATCCGGCCGATATTTTGGCCAAAGCTGATCCCGATGATCGTGATGGAAATGGCATTTCCGGCAAGGTGCAGGTCGTGCGCGATGCCAAGACCGGCAAACCAGTTATTGGCCGGTTTGGCTGGAAGGCTCAAACCCCGACGATCCGCCAGCAGACTGCCAGCGCGTTTGAGGGTGATATTGGCATATCCAACCCTGATGCTCCGAACCATGCAGGGGATTGCACGGCAAGCCAACAAGAATGTCTTGCGGTTGCAAATGGTGTTCAAGACCGGCTCGGCCAGACAGAAGCGCCTGATCCGGTGTTGGATTTGGTGACATTTTACGCGGAGAATCTCGCTGTGCCAGCGCGCCGCAATGAGGGCGATGCGATGGTGCTGAAGGGCAAACAGCTGTTTTACAATTCCGGCTGCGCCTCCTGCCATACGCCGAAGTTTGTAACGCGCCGCAACGCCAAGGACAAGGTTCATGCGTTTCAGCTGATCTGGCCGCATACTGACCTCTTGCTGCACGATATGGGCGAGGGGCTTGCGGACGGCCAACCGGTCGGGCTTGCTGACGGGCGTGAATGGCGCACGCCGCCGCTTTGGGGAATCGGGCTGACAAAGACGGTTTCCGGCCACAGTTTCTTCCTGCATGACGGACGGGCGCGCAACTTGGAGGAAGCAATCTTGTGGCATGGCGGCGAAGGGCAGGCATCGCGCGACCGCTTTGCCGAAATGACGAAGAGTGATCGTGCGGCACTGATCGCATATCTGGAGTCGTTGTAATGAAATTCATCCGCGCTGCATTTTCCGCACTCGCACTGCTTATCTCGGGCAATGCGGCCAACGCGGCATTTGATCTCGATAAGGTCATGCTTGGAATGGCCGACGGCTTCATCCGCCCGGCTTATGCCAACTTTGCGGCCAAGGCGAATGCGATGGAAGCAGCGATGAACACCCTGTGCGTCGCGCCATCTGTCGTGGCAGGTGAAGCTGCCAACGTTGCGTTTTCGCAAGTGATTATTGCCTGGGCCAATGCCGAAATGTTGCGAAGTGGGCCGGTGATGGAAAGCAACCGGCTTGAGCGCATTCTGTTTTATCCCGACCGAAAGGGAACCGGCCTGAAACAGGTTCAGGCGGCGCTTGTCAGTGCGGACAGCTCGGTGCTGGATGCCGCCGCGCTGGCCAAGAAGAGTGTGGCAATGCAGGGCTTGGGCGCGCTGGACTATATTCTGGCCGGAACTGACGCCGGGACGCTGGAGTCTGCCGCCGGAAATATCCGTTGCCGTTACGGCCTCGCCGTTTCGCAGAATATCCATTCGATAGCTGCCGATCTTGCCAGCTCCTGGACAAAAGACGGTGCGGTGGACAAAGCGTGGAACAGCCATGGTGCCGACAATCCGTTTGCACACAATGATCGCGAGGCGATGAACCTTGTGCTTGGCACGGTTATTCACGGGTTGGAACTGGTGCGCGACGTGCGGATTGGTGCGTTTCTTGATGCGAAAGAGGGCAAGGACAAACCGAAGTCTGCGCTTTTTTGGCGCTCGCAAAACACGATGCGCACTGTTGCGGAAAACCTTGAGGCATTGGAGCGCATTTTTGCGGCCTCCGGCCTCGATGCGGCCTTGCCTGAGGATCAGGCGTACGTTGCCGATAGCATCCGTTTTGATTTCAAGGTGGTGATTGATGCTGCAAAGGCGCTCGATATGCCGGTTGAGGCGCTGCTTGCGGATGAGAAGGCGCGCAAGAAGCTTGTCTTTGTGCATGCGACAGTCGGCGATCTCATCCACCGGTTTGACCAGGATTTCGCCATTGCAACCGGCCTTGCGGCTGGGTTCTCCTTCGCTGATGGCGATTAAATGGTGATCAATCACCCTTTGGATCGCCGTAAATTCATGGCGGCTGCAGGTCTCGCATTTGCGACTGCTCTGACTGACAGGCAGGCTTTTGCGATCTCGCGCACTGAAGCGCTTTATGCCGCCGCATTTCAAAAGCCCGATGGCAATCACGGATTCGCATTGCTGAGTGAGGACGGCGCGATGCTGACCGAACATCGTCTGACCGGGCGCGGCCACGGATTTACAACGTCTCCGGCGAGCGGATGGAGCGTTGCTTTTGCACGAACGCCGGGCAATTTTGGCTATGCATTCCGCGCCGACGGCACCTCCAAACCCGTCGCATTTTCGAGCCCGGAAAACCGCCATTTCTACGGACATGGCGCGTTTTGGCCGGATGGCAAAATTCTGTATGCGACCGAAAACAATTTCGAGAATGATGCCGGTATCATCGGTCTTTATGAACCGGCAAATGGGTTTCGCCGGATCGGCGAATTTGCTTCCGGCGGAATCGGTCCGCATGAAATGCTGCCGAGTGCCGACGGGAACGGACTTTGGATTGCCAATGGCGGGATTGTGACCCATCCTTCGACCGGAAAAACCAAGCTGAACCTCGATACGATGCGCTCCAACATCTGCCTGATTGACTTGAAGGACGGCAACATTGTTGCGAGGCATGAAACGCCAAACGACTGGCAGCGGCTTTCGCTGCGCCATATGGCTGCGGACGAGAATGGCCGGATTTGGATCGGAGCGCAGCATGAAGGATCCGAGACGGAATTGGCGCCCTTGGTTGCGCGCTGCGGCAAGGATGACGGTCTGGAATTCATTGAACTGCCTCGACAAGCGCTCGGCGCAATGAAAAACTATGTCGGCTCGGTGGCAGCGTCCGGCGATGGCAAACGCATTGCGTTTACCTCGCCGACCGGCGGAACGTTGCTTGTTGTCGATGCAGCGACCGGGTTGGTCGCGGCGCAGGAAAGTGTCCCCGATGTTTGCGGCATTGCGGGCACGGGCGCGGGGTTTATCCGGTCCACTGAAGATGGCCTTTTGAATACACAGCGTTATGAACGGGCTTGGGACAATCATATTTTCAAGCTCGCCAGCGGGTGAGGCCAATGTGGTCTTGCGGCGTGGGTTCTTGTTGAAAACATCATTGAATTTGGTTATTCCGAGAAGCACGGCGCAGCCGAAATTTCTGTGCAACCGAAGCAAGTCTGGCAACTGTATTGGGATCAAGCGGCGAACTCCTTGTTGTCGCGCAGCAGTGCATTGGCGGTGATGAGGATTTTGCGGGCGACGGCGATGAGGGCGAGTTTTGGAGGTTTACCCTTTTCGATGAGGTGTTTGTAG
>JANPEK010000059.1:0-4562 GCA_031422915.1 Phyllobacteriaceae bacterium
TGCACAAGGCGTGCCGAATCATAAGCAACAAATCCTTCAAGCGCATGGCCGAATGTGTGGCCAAGGTTCAACAGCGCCCGGTCGCCCGTCTCGTGCTCATCGCGCGCGACAACCCCAGCCTTCGCTCGGCAGGAGACGGCAATGGCTTCTGTGCGAGCTGGGCCACCGGAAAACACATCGCGCCAATTGTTTTCCAGCCAGGTGAAAAAGTCCGGCTGGTCGATCAGCCCGTATTTGGCAACCTCGGCGTAGCCCGCACGGAATTCGCGCTTGGATAATGTGTCAAGCACATCCGTATCCGCCAGCACCAATTGCGGCTGATGGAAAACGCCAACCAAGTTCTTGCCCTCTTGCGTGTTGATGCCAGTCTTGCCGCCGACAGACGAATCGACCTGCGCCAACAGCGACGTCGGAATTTGCACGAACGGCATGCCGCGCCGCACAATGCCGGCGGCAAAGCCCGTCAAATCTCCGACAACACCGCCGCCGAAAGCGATCAGCACGTCGCGGCGCTCTAGCTTGGCCTGCAGCGTCTCGCGCACCACCTGCTCCAGCATGGCAAAGCTCTTGGATTTTTCGCCGGATGGAATGGTGATCGGCGTTGAGTGAATCCCGGCGGCGATAAGCGAGGCTTGCAACCGATCCAGATGCAGCGGGCCAACTTTGTCATCGGTAACAATGGCGGCGCGGGCATCCGGAAGCCGCGCAGCGATCTCAGCACCGGCGCGGTCAATCAGGCCCGTCCCGATCAAAATGTCATAAGAACGGTCGGCTAGCAAAACGGGAACAACTATTGTCTCGCTCATGCTGACGCCGCACTTCCCGCAGTCTTGCTTTCCCTCGTCATGGCAAAAAGCGCATCAACTACTTCCCCCGCCATGATATCCTTCTTCTCGTCGCGCGAGAGTATAGTCACCTCTGACAACGCGTAGACCGGATAGCGCTTGTCCATCAGGTCCTGCATGGTTGCGCGCGGATCAGCGGTCTTCAGCAGCGGCCGGTTGGACTTTCGCCCGACCCGCTCCATCAACACATCAATATCCGCCTTCAGCCAAACCGAAATCCCTGCACGCGAAATCGCCTTGCGGGTCTGTTCATTCATGTAGGCGCCGCCGCCGGTGGCAAGCACCTTAGGGCCGGTGCGCAAAATCCGGCGGATGACACGCCGTTCAAGGTCACGGAACTCAGCCTCGCCATAGCGCTCAAACAGCTCTGGAATGGTCATGCGTGATACAGCTTCAATTTCGGTATCAGCATCAATAAAGTTGACGCCGAGCATCTGCGCAACACGCTTGCCGATGGTTGATTTGCCCGCGCCCATCAGCCCGACAAGCACAATCGAGCGCTTGCCAAGCATCGCCTTGACCGCGCCGGCTTCCGGCCTGATGGCAGTGTCCTCACTCATGTCCCGTCCGCAAAGAGGCTCAATCTGCACTGTATCGACAGGAAAAATAACTGCCCGTCAAGCACTGGCTGGTCGTGAGCCCTCAGCCTTCGCTTGCCAAGGCGCGGACATGGCGCGATAAGCAGCCGACCGGAAAAGGCCCGCAAATCACATGCCCACACTGACGCGACTGATCTCCATTCTCGCGCTTCTCGCAGGTCTCGGTTGGGCCGGGATTTTTGCGCTGGCAACGCTCGTAGAACCGAATCAGGCGGAAATGACGATCCGGATTCCGGCAACCAAAATCAATCCGCAAGCCCCGGACCAAGCGCCAGACCAAACCCCGAAAAATGGGAGCTGATCCATGCGAGACGGTGTATTGATCGAAAACTTTCTGGAGATGATGAGCGCCGAACGTGGTGCGGCAATCAACACTGTCGATGCGTACCGGCGCGATCTGGATGATACGGCAGAGTTCTTGAGCTCACGTGGTGTCAAGCTGCTGGGCGCTGGTGTTGAGGATATTCGTGCAGCAATGGCGGACCTTTCCAAGCGCGACTTTGCGGTCACATCGCAGGCGCGGCACCTGTCTTCACTGCGTCAGTTTTACCGGTTTCTCTACGGCGAAGGCCATCGTAGCGACGATCCGACGGCGATTATTGACGGCCCCAAGCGTCAGCGACCATTGCCGAAGACGCTGGATGTCGATGCTGTCTCCAAGATGCTGGACCTTGCCGAAGACGACGCAAAGGCCGAAGCCCCGACAGCCTTTGCAGCCAAACGGCTGCATGCGATGGTCGAAACGCTGTATGCGACGGGGCTGCGTGTCTCCGAACTGGTGGCGCTGCCAGTGACAGCAGCGCGGGCGGACCGGGAATATGTGCTTTTGAAGGGGAAGGGCGGCAAAGAGCGGATCGTGCCGCTGTCCGGAAAATCCAAAGCCGCGCTCGCCAAATGGATCTTTTCGCGCAATCTTGACCCGGTTCAAGAGGCAAGCCCATCGCTGTTTCCGGCAAAATCCGAAACGGGACATGTCGCGCGACAGGTATTCGCCCGCGAGCTGAAGCTGTTGGGCGTGCGCTCAGGCATCTCGGCTGCATTTCTGTCGCCGCACGTCATGCGCCATGCATTCGCCAGTCATTTGCTCCAAAATGGCGCAGATTTGCGTGTTGTACAGGAATTGCTTGGCCATGCGGACATCTCCACAACACAAATTTACACCCATGTTTTGTCTGAAAAGCTGCAAAGGCTTGTGGAAGACCATCATCCGCTGGCTGATTCCGCGCCAAAAACTTGAAAGCACGTTGCGGCAGTGCCAACTTCCTGATTGAGTTCAGAGACCAGCGCGATTAAGACAGATCGCTCCCGACCGCATGCCGGACGGGCACTTTCGCCCGCATCAGTCAGGGAAACCCAACGGTCCATGTATAATTATCTCGACTTCGAAAAACCGGTTGCCGACCTTGAAGGCAAAATTCTGGAACTGAAGAAGGGCCAGGATACGTCCGGTTCTGTTGATGTCAGCGAGGAAATCGCCCGGCTCGAAAAGCGCTCGAATGATGCGCTGAAAGAGCTCTATCGCAAGTTGACCCCATGGCAGAAGGCGCAGGTCGCACGTCATCCGGATCGACCTCATTGCCTTGACTATATGTCCGGCCTGTTCACAGAATTCACTCCGCTGGCTGGTGACCGGAAGTTTGCCGATGACGCTGCGGTGATCGGCGGGCTCGCGCGCTTTCAGGGGCAGCCGGTTGCCGTGATCGGCCAGGAAAAAGGCTCCGACACCAAGACCCGCCTCAAGCACAATTTCGGCATGGCCATGCCCGAAGGTTATCGCAAGGCCGTGCGCATCATGGAACTCGCCGACCGTTACGGAATTCCGGTGATCACGCTGGTTGACACAGCGGGCGCCTACCCCGGCATCAGCGCCGAAGAGCGTGGGCAGGCCGAGGCGATTGCCCGCTCCACTGAAGCCTGCCTTAATCTCAAGGTGCCGCTGGTCTCGGTGATTATCGGCGAGGGTGGCTCCGGCGGCGCGATTGCCATCGCCACGGCAAACCGTGTCTATATGCTTGAGCACGCAATTTATTCAGTGATCTCGCCGGAAGGCGCGGCGTCCATTCTCTGGCATGACTCGTCACGCGCAAAAGACGCCGCCACCAATATGAAGATTACGGCCGAAGACCTGATAGCGCTAAAGATAATTGACGGGATCATTGCCGAACCGGTCGGAGGCGCGCACCGGCACAAGGACGAGGCCATCGCAGCTGCCGGCACTGTCATTTCGGCTGCGCTTGACGAACTTGGACAGGCCGGACTCGACTTGCGCAAAGAGCGGCGCGAGAAGTTCTTGGCAATCGGACGCACTGTCTGATCACGATTTTGTCGTTTTCAGTGCCATGTCATTGTCTGGTAAAGCTTTTGTAACCTTAACGCGCCAACGCTTTCGCCATCTTTCTGCAAGAATTGGGACATAACGACGCCGCATGAGAGTACTGCTTTCCATCGCCGCCATTCTGTTCGGCCTGTTTGCCCTGTCCGGCTGCCAAGGGTCCATCGACGACCTGTCGCCCAAGGCGACGCGCGAACTGCCTGCCAGCATTGTGCAGAAGATGAAAGCCAAGGGCATGAAAAAAAATGCCCCGGTCTATTTCCGGCTGTTCAAGGACGAGCACGTTGTCGAGGTCTGGAAACAGAAGGACAATGGCAAGTTCGACATGGTGCAGAACTACAACATCTGCGCCTGGTCAGGCACGCTCGGTGCAAAGTACAAGCAGGGCGACCGGCAGGCACCGGAGGGCTATTACCCGATTCGCCCGGCCCAGATGAACCCGGCGTCAAAGTATTTTCTGGCCATCAACACCGGTTTTCCAAATGCGTTTGACCGCGCCAACGGGCGCTCCGGCTCGGATCTTATGATTCATGGCGCATGTTCGTCATCTGGCTGCTATTCGATGACCGATGAAAGCGTCCAGCAGATTTTCGCATTCGCCCGCGACGCCTTTGCTGGCGGTCAACAGGAAATTATCCTTGAAGCGCTGCCATTCAGGATGACGCCGGAAAAGATGGCGATTTTCTCTGCGCACAAGGACTTCAAATTCTGGTCCATGTTGCGAGAAGGATATGACTCTTTCGAGCTAACAAAAATCCCGCCGAAGGTGGACTTCTGCGAGAAAAA